>CAZOXI010000039.1:0-12602 GCA_964583445.1 uncultured Bacteroidaceae bacterium
AGTTGTAACAGGTTCTCTTTCGCTGTTGTTGTCATTTTCTTACTGTGAATTAAGGGTGTTGGAAAATATAATTTTCCTGAATGGTCGTAAGAAAATGGAATCCTTACAGCTGGAGTGAAAATTTTTTACACCTGTTGCAAAGGACAATTCACCGAACCATAGGAGCAATAGACACAGCAATCTCCTTCCTGCGGCTTCAGCAGGGTTCGGCAATTGTCGCATTCATAGAAAAACTGGCAGGAGTCCTCAGGCATGGTTTCTGTTTTCTGATGTCCGCAATGCGGACAAGTGATTACTGATCGTCGGACGATTTCCATGACTTGTTTTTTATAATTTCAACACCCATTGACATTCGTCGTTAATGGCATAAGAAATCAAATGAAAAAGGTAATCCGGATAGTTCTCAGTAAACCTCTTCATTGAAATTGAATTGATGTTTCGACAATTCATTTTTACTTCATAAGCCAACCCTTCATTAAAAGATGTGGTGGCAACAAAATCTATTTCCCTTTTGTCGGTGGTCCTCCAAAATTTGATATTGTCTTTGTCATAAAGATTTGTCAGACGTTTATATACAAAATTCTCAAGCAATTGACCCTGATCCTCCCGATTTTGAAAATCGTAAAAGCGGTTAAGGGCACTATTCCTCATACCAGTATCTTTGAAATATACTTTTGGCATTTTCGTGAGTTCCATTCTGAGACTGGAATAAAAAGGTTTAACCAACGCTATATGAAATGAATTTTGAAGTACATGCAGATAATTGTCAATGGTTTTGTTATCTACTCCTACAGTATTTGCCAGTTCGTTTCTATTAACCAGGTTCCCGGTTTGCCCGGCAAGAAGTGTTAATAGCATATAAAATTTATCTTGGTAACTTATGCCAGCCTCATCGATATCTTTTTTCAGAAATGCGTTTTTCAACTCCTTCAGTAGTAGAATCCGCTCATCTGTATTTTTTTCTAATGCAACTTCCGGATACCCTCCAAACACCAGGTAATCGTTTAATTGATCCATTAGCTCCCTGTATACAGGAGAGATATAATCCGCTTGAAATCTGATTCTTCCTAGTTCCGGCAGCAAATGATCATAGCCGGAAAACTGAAGCCATTCATCATATGAAAGGGTTTGCAGTTCATAGACTCTCTTTCTGCCTGCAAGAGAATCTTTGAACTTATCATCCATATAAAAGGCACTGCTGCCTGTCGCAATAATTTTTAAATTCTCACCATAGGTATCAAAAAGGTATTTTAAAAAATTAGAGGGATCTGCTGCATACTGAATTTCATCTATAAACAGATAAACCCTTTCATTTTCATGTGCAACCCCGATTAATTGTTTATCTGGCCTGATGACATATGAAAAAACTTCCTCGGGATGAACGTTGATGGCTGACAAGATATCCTGGTCTTCAAATGTGATATAAGCAACTTGCTTATTGTCGTTTTGTAACTCTTTGTATAGTGCCTTTATCAGTGAGGTTTTTCCACATTGCCGCGGGCCTGTAATAATAGTATATTCTTTTCGGCTTAAGTGATTCCCTATTTCCTGATGAATCTTTCGCTGTATATACATGTCAGTCGTTTCATGCAAAAATAACTTATTTTTAGATATTTTTGGAGTATTGATCCAATAATATCTAATATTTTTGGATTATCAATCCATTTTTATCGGATTATTCTATAAAAACCAATCTTACCGGGAAAACTATAAATATTTATTGATCAATGTTCTAAGAACCCAAATTCAATGGTCAAATGGCCATTGTCATTGTACCGTTAAGAATTTTCTGTTTATTCTTTATACACCTCACTGTCGGGATGAAAAGCAAACCAGGCAAACACAAAATGGTTGCCGTGATTCATTGGCCACAGCTCCTTCCCTTTTAATTCTCCAGCAATACATTTTCCAGTGATGTTCCATATGAATCCCGTCTGATCATCCCTGAATCCTTCACTGGTTTGTTAACGGCTGTATCGATTCAAGCATGGTGGGTATTAATTCCGACACCGTCGGGTGAATCTGCACCGAATCGCGGATCACGGAGTAGGGCCGGTCGGCGTACATCACATTCAGGATACTGCTGATCACCTCATCTCCTCCCACTCCCAACACTGCAGCCCCGAGAATTTTGTCGGTATCGCTGTCGATCACTACCTGCATGAATCCGTCGGTTTCACCCTTCTCCCGGGCCCGGGCCACATCCTGCATTTTCCTGGTTCCAGTTTTGATGTTCCTGCCACTCTTTTTAGCCTGTTCAAGCGTCATTCCTGCACGACCCAGGGGCGGATCGATAAACAATCCATACGTCACGATCCTGTCGGATACCTTCCTGTCTTTTCCTTCAAATAAATTTTCAGAAATGATTTCAAAATCATTATACGAGGTATGGGTAAACGCTCCCTTCCCATTACAATCGCCCAGGGCATAGATGCCTGGAGCATTGGTTTCAAGCTGATCATTGACTGCAATGAATCCCCGGTCATTTAACTCAATCCCGGCAGCCTCCACGTTCAGGGTATCTGTATTGGGAATCCTTCCCACGGCCAGCAGAAGGTGGGTACCTGAAATCTCCGGAGCTCCCTGTGTACAATCCACTTTTACGGTAATGCCCCCGGACTCATTCCTGGCGCCACTCAGGCAAGTGGCATTCATTCTGAATTCAATCTCCTCCTTTTCAAGGATTTCTTTAATGGCTTCCGAGATCGCCGGATCTTCCCTTCCGATCAGCCGGTCGGTTTTTTCAACAATGGTCACCTTGCTGCCAAACCTCCTGAACATCTGTCCGAACTCAAGCCCGATGTAGCTGCCTCCGACAATAATGAGATGTTCCGGAACTTCATCCAGTTGCAGGATCTCCTTATTGGTCAGCACGCCTGTTTGTTCAAATTCTGAAGGGATCCGTGCCCTGGCGCCGACGTTGATAAAGATCTTTTCGGCAGTCAGCAACTGCCCGTTGACAACTACCTCCTTTGGACCGGAAAAACTTGCGGTTCCCCTGAATACATCGATGTATTTATTGTCATCAAGGGCGTTGACCATGCCGTCCACCGACTTCCCGACAAGTGCATCCTTCCGTTCCCGGATCCTGGACAGGTCCGCCTTCGCTCCTTCCGGAATATGAACCCCCAGGGCATCCCCATGGGTGGCGTCAAACATGCGCCTGGCACTGGCAACATAGGCTTTCGTGGGGGTACATCCTACATTCAGACATGTTCCTCCAAAATGTTCCTTTTCGATAAAGGCAACATGCAATTTTTGCGAGGCATATTTGAACGCCAGCGGCGTGCCTGCCTGCCCGGAACCAATGATCAGTGCATCATAATTTTTCATAATCGATTGTATAATTGCTAATGGTCCATGCTTTATTGATCGCTGCGATCACAAAAGGAACATTTATGCTTCGGTAACCTCAATGCCTTTCCAGAAGGCCACCCTGCCACTGATCTCTTTCGCTGCATCCTTTGGCTCGGGGTAATACCAGGCTGCATCATTGTTGGTTTTCCCGTCAACAACAACATCGTAATAGGAAGCGGTGCCTTTCCACGGACAGACAGAATGGTGCTGGCTTGACCGAAGGTATTCCTGGTTGACGGCATCTTTTGGGAAGTAGCTGTTGCCTTCCAGCTGAATGATATCATTGCTCTCAGCAATAACCTTATTGTTCCAGGTAGCTTTCATAAATTTTTGATTTTCAATTTAATAAATAATACAATTTGTTCAAAAAAGATTACATTAACAAAGGTATTATTATGGTCCCTGTTCCTGTTTTTTCCCGTAAAGGACAGCGCCAGGATCACATAGTCTGAAATCCTTGCACACACGCACAGCGATCGGACAGGATGAATTGTCACTATTCAGGCAGATTGGCCAGTATGTCCTCCACAGTCGACCTGTTTTTGTAGTCGGGATCAAATTGTCGCCATGCGATCACTCCATCCCTGCCTATGATATATGTAGCTGGAATGGGCAGTCGCTGGGAATCGTCCGACTGCGATTTTTTCAATTGGGCATTCAGGGCAGTGTTGTATGCCATCAACTCCATCTTCCTGGGGGTAAAAGTGACATCGTACGCATTGGCAATCGCATACCCTTCATCGTATAGTAACCTGAATGTGGCGCCTGTCTTCTCCGCCATCTTATCGAGATACTCAGGATTCTGCGGGGAGACAGCCACCACAGTAGCGCCTTTGTCCATGATCAGCTGCAAACTGTCCTGTATTGCCCCGAGATGTTTATTGCATACCGGGCACCAGTGACCGCGGTAAAAGATCATTACCACCGGACCTTTTTTCAGTGCCTGGCGAAGATGAAATTCATTACCTGAAGCATCAATGGCCCGGAATTCCGGAGCTTCTGTACCTGCATTCAACCCTTTCGCTTCATCAACACTGCGGTTCTCCTGTGCATGGATATTTGACATGATAGAGAATAATGCGTATATGATTATTAATTTTTTCATTTTTATAAATTTTTTCAGCCATGTCCACCTGACAAAGCTTTACTGGTGGCAGGTTGCGCCTGCTATGCGTATTTACCAGCGAAAACCGGATAAATATGATATGATCATGATCGTGCGCGTTAGTAAATTTGCCATTCCCCGTTTCATTCAGCTCATTTAAAATCCCTGTTTTACAAGCTGGATCACCACGGTGAACAAAAGAACAACACCAATGACCCGGTTAATGTTCCTGGCCAGGAAGCCCATGCTGCAAAAAATCCTTTTGCTGAATATCGCGTACAGCCAGAGCACTCCCATTTTACCGAGCCAGATTCCGGAAGCAAAAAAAACAATGGTAAACACATTGTATTCGAACTCCCGTACGGCCAGTACGTAGGCCACTGCAAACAGCCAGTACAACAGCACCTGGATGCTTACCAGGTTCAGCAGCATTCCCCTGAAAAATCCTTGTTTATTATCTGCAGCAGCAGGCTGCCGATACTTGCCTTTCAGCAGAAAATAAATTCCTGCAATCGCAGGGACCGCCAGCACCAGGTAATATAAAATCGGGCTGCTACTTATGACATGGGCAATCAAGCCTCCAGCGGTCAGTGCCAACAGTCCGAATGCCACTTCTACGATTGCGGCACCGTGTGAAAGACGCATTGCTGGTGATGTGCCGCTCCGATACGAAGTGTCGAGTACCGAGAGGTTCACCAGTCCGAAAGGCAATGCCCCGATGATGGTAATAAAAAGGGCGATACATGTGATGGTTAAAAATTCCATTTATTGCCGGTTACTGCTTAATTTTCTTTGTGAATGCCGCTGAATACGAACTTCTGGGTATATTGAATCATCAATGATTGTTGCAGTTGCTGTATGCAGCTCCCTGTCAATGAAGGTGAATGCATACTTCAGGGTATTTTGAATTATTATCGATCGTTAGAGTTGCTGTACCCAGTTTCCTTTCAATGCCTGTTGCTGCCGGTAATGATTTCTTGTATTTCAGCACCTGTGCGCCGGTCGGTTCCTGTAAGCTGCACGTAGGCAACAGAGGGTGCCAAAAAGGTTCCGCCATCGAATTTCACATACAGCTTTCTGACTTCAACTTCCCTGCCTTCCGACCGGGTGAATACACTGTAACGGCCATCCATTGATTTTTTCAGGAGAAACCTCCTGTTTTTATAGGCAGCCAGTTGAAAACTCCACGCATCACCCGAAGGAGCCGGTTCGACGGATTTTATCCCATAGGAAAACCTTTTCTGTATTCCTGTCAACGGCTCGATCCTGCTGTCCTCGCTCTTTTTCACCCAGAAAACCTTCACTATCATTGCAGAATCCACTTTTCCATCGGGATGCAGATTTACTGTGTACCAAATCTCATCTGCATCCCTACTTCTTTCTATTCTGAAAAGAAGTGTCTTTTCTGAAATTCCTGCAGGCACCGGTTCCAGGAACGATGAGTTCAGTAACCAGGCAACGACTAGGACAAAGGGAAATGTATATGTGGCGAAAAGTTTCATTTCAATGTATCGCTCTTTCACTTTTTCAGGGGGAGCCGGTTCGACAGATAAGCTTATTGCTCCAGTACCTGTTTTCCCAGAGCGATGAAATCCTCCGGATTCCGGTACCCGGAGGTCCTGGCGATCAGTTCACCCCTGCTGTTCAGGAAGAGCATCGATGGATATGCGCTGATCTTAAACTCTTTTGCAAGATTGATCCCCTCTCCCTTTTCTCCGTCAACCAGTACACTGATAAAGTTTTCGTTATAGAACGCACCTACTTCCTCATTGGGAAAAATGTTTTTTTTCAGTGCCTTGCACGGTCCGCACCAGCTGGCGGAAATATCCAGGAATATTGGCTTTCCCGTTTCCTGCGCAATTTTCAGAGCCTCCTCCCAGGATCCCTGGTGGAATTCGATACCTGAGTTTGTTGCTTTCCCGCAGTAAGATTCAGGTTCTTTTGCGGTTGCGGAGATCGTAAGAAATAGTGTGATGATTGAAATGATTGTTTTCATGGTTTTGAATATATATTTCTTTGGATTCTTGTCTGTATTTATTAGGTGTGTAACAACCGGTTGTCAAAAAATCTGCAAAACCTTTCTTACCTGTACTCTGCCTGAACAGTCACCTCAACTGTTTTGGCAATATTTGTGGAAGGTTTTCCCTTTGCAAACGTGATCCCGTAATCAGCCAGGGTGACATCAAATTTACTGTCCACTTTTACGGTACTACCTTTTACGGTAACAGTACCGGTTTCATTGACGGGGTTCGTTTTTCCCTTGATCGTCAGATCTCCCTTTACTGTCGCAGGATAATTGCCATCCGTTCCGAAATCGATTGTCTCCAGGTTAGTGATCTTCGCTTTCAGCTTGGCGTCGGGATACGCTTTTGTATCCAAAAATTTATCCTGGTTAAAATGCTTCTGCATTAATCTTTTTTCAAATTCAAATCCCTGCATGGGGACCGAAAAAACCACCTCACCGGAACTTTTGTCAATGGTGCTGACCGAAGCTGTGTTTTGTGCCTGAATATCCTCTGCTGGTGTGCTGGAGAAGAAGCTAATCTGTGTTTTAGAACTTACCAGTTTTGAGCCGTTCTGCCCAAATCCTGCAGCCGAAATAAAGAGGGCTGCTGCAATAGATAATAAAATTGACTTTTTCATTTTTGATTGTTTTTGTGTTATTGAATTCTTTTTAATTTGCATGAACAATATCTTTGCATGAACTCTACAGCTGTTGCGATCATACCGGTCATGCATGTTTCTTTGTATTTCCTTTTGATTTAATCCTGATTTGATGTTTATTCAGTGTTACTGTCGGTGATTTCCTGAAACCTTACAATTGATTTGATATTTTTTACTGGAGCTTATATGACGGCACTCTTTTCAAGGATCACATTAAGATAAAATCCCAGATCCGGATCATACGATGCGCCCGAGCGGATCACGCCCTTGATGGTAATGGTCTGTCCGGGACCAACCCCCTTGAGGCTGCTTTCCGTTTCCTCTGTAAATGTGGCGCTTACTCCGGCAGGATCTTCAGCATTTTTCAGCAGCACCACCTTTTGCCCGTTAAAATCTTCAGAGATATCACTTACGACACCGGTGACCTCAAGGATTTTGGAATCCCCGTCGGAGGCCAGGTATTTCTGATTGGCAGCATCTTTGTTTTCGAGATACTCCTTTACGATTTGGGTGCTGGTGACTGAATAATCGGTGTCCGCCGACTGCACATCACGTTGGGGCATATTGAACATATAGAGACCGACACCTCCGCCGATGATCAATCCTGCAACTCCGAGAATTGCAATGATCCTGATAACTTTTTTCCTTTTCATTTTACTGATCTTATTTGTTTGTGGGAACAGTCGGAAAAACATTCAGACCTTACAAAATCCAAGAGAAAAATTGATTACTTCGTCTCAGATTGGAATAAAGTCCAAAGGGAAAATGCTGTGGTAAGGCAAAAAATTAAGCCGGGGTATCACCCGCTAAGGTAGTATTCAGTCAGAACGTATGGACTGTGAAATTGGGTTGAGAAGTTACGCGGAGAAGGATAGAGCGGAGAAGGATAGGCCAGGCTGAAAGTATTGCAGGTAAAAGAACATTACGCTTCAATGGCAGGACATCATAAAGGGCTTTCACATTTGTGATCTATTCACTTAAGAGTGTGTGAAGGAAATCACTGAATTGATGGAGGTCTGATAGAAGCAGGGGATGTAATTCATCGTATTTTTTTATGAGCAATTGAATTTTATCCCAATCATAACTCAGATTAAAATAGTATCTTCTGAAATGGCGGAATCTTAAAAACTCATCCAGAAGTTCATAGGATTTCTGGCTTATTACGGCCGGACGAATATTGGGAATTTCCAGATTCATTTTATCCAACAGTGACTTATGCCATTTTTCCTGTTCAAGGCTGTTCTCGAATGCTTGTGATGTTCTGAAAAGGAAGGTCTCAATACAAGTATAATAATCAATAAATACCTGTGAAAGTACCATTGCAGAGGCTGTTGTCTTTCCCAGTTTATCTAAGTCACCATTGATAAATTCAGTATAAAAGCGCCGGTTTTGCTCTAATATGCTAATTGTGTTGTTCGCCTGTGCGATGAGGACAGGTATTTGACTGTTCATTTTCTGTAAATTTGAACACCCCTGTTAATAATCATTTCACTGTGCAGGGGATGTATTTTTTCCAGTTGAACTATATCAACCGGGAATTCGGTCATCTCATCTGCTCTTTTTAAAAGTGAAAAATATTCCTGGGCATCGGTGATTCCTTCTACAGCAATATCGATATCTGAAATATGGGAAAATTTTGCCCGATCAAGCAATGAACCCCACTGGTAGATTGCGGTGGGTTGAAAATCACGAATAATCATCTGACAAATAGCATGAAAATCACGGGTTGCTTTTTCATACCGAACATCCAAAGCATCCTGTTGTTTTTTCAGTTTATTTCGCTGAAATTCCTTTGCTGCATCTATATCAAAAACACTGCTCATCAATACATATTTATAACAAAAATAGGGAATTTATAGGTGCAGCGTGAATAATTCTGTTAAAATGATGCGCCACTGTGTTCGATTCAGGCTACAATTCTAATTCGGGATAAAAGGCCGCAAAAGCAAACCAGTAGCCCATCATTTGCGGAACAGGCGAAAGTTCTTCACCTTTTCTCGGGCCATCAATAGCCCGTCCGGAAATATCCCATGTATTTCCCTCGTTATCCGATAATAAATTTGGTAACTGATTGTTTATATGCTGGAAATCAAGAACGGTTCCATCGGGTAATTTGCTGTCGAAGGCAATCATAAAATTTGCCTGTTTATCGCCGGTAACAACCAGTGTTTTATCATTCACCATGGCAGTTATCAGATGGTCATTCTCCTCAAGCCGGTCGAAACGAAATGCGACGGCTTTGTCATTTTCAATAACAGCTAACACCCTTTCCTTTTTATGAAGGCGCGAATCGGTATTACTCACCGGGAACAAAATGTATTCGTCTGTTTTGTAACTGCCATAAGGATAATTCTGGTAATTGCGATTATATCCGGTACTGAGTGACAAAACTTTAGAATTTGGGAACATTGCTTTCCAGGTTTTCCATGATGTTTCAACCAGATTGTGAATAGTGGGATGCGTTCCCATCAGGCTCCCATTTACTGATTTTAGCAGAAGCTGTGACCAGTTGCTGTCGGTTGCCCGGTCGTATGGAATAATATTGGAATTGTACAGCAGTCCCGATACACCAAAAGTGGTTTTTTTACCATCTATATTGCGGTCCCAACCAATTCCGGTACCGGTGAGCGGACAATAAATGACAGCCAGGGAGTGGCTTGGCGTGTCGTCATTTACAATTTCATGCCAATCGAGAATTTTATGTGGATATGCGCGTACTTCATCTCCGTCAATAAATCCCAGCACCAGGTCATTGTCATTTAAATAATCGGCATCGCCTGCATTGATGAATTTGGGATTGTCGATGGACGGAATCCCGTCCTTCCCTGGACCGCCGTCACGCACTTCGGCAAATGGAATCAGCCAGCCGTTATCGTCCGTCTTTTCATCAGTGTTCTCATCAGGGCTCTCCGAATTATTGGACATTCCGGTAGATTCGGTCATATCATCCTCGCTGCACGAAGAAAGCGCAAAAATTGTCGCTGCTAGTATAATTGAAATTGTTCTCATGGCTAATTATTTTTAGTAGATAATTATATCGTTCTTTTTAAAAGGAATATTGAATAAAATGGATGCTGTGATCTTCGCTGATGTGGTAAGTTGCGTGCCCTCCAGTTTCCGGTATGCCGGGATATCGCCCGATAACCGCATTGACCAATTTGGCGAAAAATTGATATTGATACCCGGTATCACATACACCCATTGCCCGCCCGATGAAGGAAAAACACCATCGTCAATAAAATCTTCATCCTGAAATCTGTAGCGGGCAAAAGAGAAAACATCAACCGGCCACCTTAGAAAAAAATTGTAATTCAAGCCCAGGCTGAACTGGAATTCGTTTCCAAACCGGTAGGTCTGCGTGGTATTATAATTTCTGTTTTCGCCCGAATACCGGAAAGAGGAGACAGCAGCCAGGCTTAAATTGGGATTATTCAGCAACCTGCTTCTCAGAAAATAACTCCAGAAAATGCCATCTATCGAGCCCGAACCCGGCTGCATATCGGCAGGCAATACCAGCCCCTGGTTGTTCGTGAAATTGGTTTTTCCCGTAGGTAATTTTGGCCCGGCGCCGATTACCCAT
Organism: uncultured Bacteroidaceae bacterium; assembly: GCA_964583445.1. GTDB lineage: Bacteria > Bacteroidota > Bacteroidia > Bacteroidales > M55B112. The sequence continues at coordinate 10,707 of CAZOXI010000039.1, forward strand.
TCTGTTTTTAATGTTTTTCCGGGATGTAGTAATCTGTATTTAACCAGGAAGACCACATCGCCCAACCCCATGGTCGCGGTATGGTTTTCCGCTCCGTTGTATCCCTGAATGGTCCGTGTTTGCCTGATAAACGGGGCAACGCCGGTCAAAGAAAAACGCTGGCTGAAGCCGTAGTTCAGCTCAATAATGGACGACTGGGTGGTACGGCTGCGGGTATGATCATCCAGTTGATCGGAAAAACTTACCAGGTCGTTAATGGCATTGTAATCGTAGGTAACCAGAACCTGCAGTGATTTTCTTTCGGCTGCTCCTAACCCAAGACTACCCCCCAGCGGAACGCCGCCCGAACAACAGGTTTGTGCAGTTGCAATACCAGGAAAAACCAGCACCAATGCAGCTATAAAAACAACCCCCCACTTACCTTCCAAATTGCTGCGCTGAATACTGGCCAATATTTTCCCTGCAATGATCATGGTCATGTTTTTGAATGATTTGTTCAACGCTTGTCTTTCTGCGCTTCACTAATATGGTCGGACAAAAAGCGTATTCCTTACAGGTTTGAAGAAAATTCCTTTCGAATGAATATTATCGGAAAATAAAACATCCACTGGCATTGAAATGCCACATTTTCTGCTGCAAAGTGCACAATGAGCAATTACCCGTCATGGGTACCACACAGACAGAAGAAGTTTATAATTGTGCGGTTTTTACACTGTATTCAGAAGAAAATCAATACCTGTATCCTTTCACTTCGGCTTCAGTAACTTCAAGCCCAAGTGCCAGCACAATGCGGTTTACAAAATTGAAGTAGGCCACCACCAAAGTGGCATCCAGAATACCGCTATCGGTGATTCCGATCCTTTTTACGGAATCGATATATTTTTCATCCCGGTAGACTTCCGGATGCATGGTCAGCAGGTTGGCAAAGCTGCACAAAACCAATTCACGGGAGGTGAGGTCCGCGTGTTTAAAATCAGTGCGAAGCCGGTTGATTTTTTCATCGTTTTTCCAATAATTATTTAATGCCTGCGCATGGTGCATCTGACAGTATGCACAACTGTTACTTACCGAAACCACCACTGCCATCATCTCGCGTTCGGCACGTGATAGTTCCGATTTCGAAAACATGATTTCCATATACAGATCCATATGGGCCACAATGCTTTCGGGACGAAGACTTTGAATTGTGTGTACATCGGCCAGCTTACCCCGTCTTTTTACCAGGTCGTCGTATATTTCCTTTAACTTTCCGGTGGCTTCTTCGTGCTGAATTACTTTAATTCTACTCATGATAACTATTGTCTGTTAATATCCAAATATAATCATCTGCGGCAGACAATCTAAAAGCATCAAAAGAGAATGAGAGGGGCAACTGTGTAAAATGAAATATAGATGTCTGTTTTTTCGGGGACGCAGCGGAAAAAATTACGACTTAAGAGTTTAGTCGGATAGCAATGATACTATTTAAATACTTTTAATACTTTTAAGGCTTACTTATGGAGGAGAAGAGTCATATTAGTAAACAGTGCATTAAAAGCCTATCAAAAGGAGATGTGCAAGCTTTTAACGAGGTTTATAATGCATTCAAATTCCGAATTTATGGCTTCGTTAAAAAGATAGTGAAGGCCGACGTTGATACAGAGGGAATCATTCAGGAGGTTTTCATAAAGCTATGGGAAAAACACTCAACAATCGATTCTGAGAAATCATTGGATGCTTTCCTATTCAAGATTGCCTATAATATGTCTATTGATCTGCTAAGAATGAGATCTCACGAGAAAAAGTATCTCGACAGTCTGTACAATTCAGATATTTCAACCAGCCTGGACACAGAGAAAATGGTTAATTAGAGTCTGTCAATAGAGTATAAAATGTTGATAATTAAAGGTATATTGT
>CAZOXI010000040.1:0-1826 GCA_964583445.1 uncultured Bacteroidaceae bacterium
ACCGGTGGGCGATGACAATAGAAGTACGGTTCTTCATCAGGTTTTCAATGGCATCCTGTACCACACGCTCACTTTCCGTATCCAGTGATGAGGTAGCCTCATCCAGGATCAGGATTGGTGGATTGGCCATTACGGCACGTGCGATGCTGACCCGCTGCTTTTGTCCGCCCGACAATTTGTTCCCGCCATCACCTACGCTTTCCTCCATTTGGTCAGGGGTATCCATAATAAATTCCAGGGCATTGGCTACCCTTGCTGCTTCATCCACAGAGGATGGTTCAGGTGCCTCCACACCAAATGAGATATTATTGTAAAAACTGTCGTTGAACAAAATCGATTCCTGGGAAACGATCCCCATCAGGTTGCGTAGGTCCTTCAAACGGTATTCCTTCAGGGAGATGCCATCCAGCAACACCTCACCTTCCACCGGATCCATAAACCTGGGCAGCAAGTCCACGAGTGTGGATTTCCCCGCTCCTGACTTTCCAACCAGGGCGATCAACTGTCCCTTTTTAATCTTCAGATTCACGTCGCTGAGTACGTTCTCTTCATCATAACAAAACGTCACGTTCCTGAACTCAATGGCATCATTAAATTCACTAACAGGTTTTGGATCCTCCACCTCAACGATCTTTTCGTCAGCGTCCAGCAGCTCATCCACCCGGTCTACGGATGCCATTCCTTTCTGAATGGAAAAGAAAGCGTTGGAGAAATTTTTTACGGGGGTGATCACCTGGCTGAATACCACCAGGAAAAAAATCAGGCTCTCCGATGTCATTCCCTTCTGATCGGATAGCACCAGCCATCCTCCGTAGGCCATCAGCAACATCAGTACAATGGTGCCCATGAACTCGCTGAGCGGACCGGCCAGCTGTCTGCGGCGCATGATCCGTTTCATCAGGCGGGCAAACCTGTTATTGGCTTCGCCGAACCTTCCCTCCATCTGGACCTCGCCATTGAATCCCTTGATGATACGCAATCCCGTGAGTGTCTCTTCGATGACCGACATAACGGTCCCGAGGCGCTGCTGGCCCCGGAACGATTTCTTCCGCAGGCTCCTGGCAATGCGCCCGATCAGCAGACCTGAAACAGGCAGAATCAGCAGCACAAAAAGTGTCAGTTGCCAGTTGGTAGCCATTAAAAATGACATGTAAATGATGATGGTCAGCGGATCGCGAAACACCATCTGCAGGGAGCTCATAATTGAAGCTTCTATCTCCTGTACGTCATTCGAGATACGTGCCATTACATCCCCTTTCCGTGCCTCACTGTAGTAAGAAAGCGGGAGCCTGATGATCTTATGATAGATCTCGCGCCGGATATCCCGCACGGTATAAGCGCGGACCGGGGCCAGGGTAAAATTGGCCAGGTAAAGAAATCCATTCTTCAGGAAACTGAACACCACAACCATGACACTGACCATCACCAATGCCATTGGTTTTCCATAGGTAAGCATCACACTGCTCAACAAATAATTCAGGGTATGGAAAAAATATTCTGTCTTGAAGCTGAATTCCGTCGGCTCGGTCACCAACGGCTGGTTCTCAAACAACACCTGCAGAAAGGGAATGACCATTGCAAAAGAGAACAATGCAAAAAATGCGCCCAGCACGTTAAATACCACATTCTGAACCACATTCCATTTGTATGGTCCCAGGTACCTGAATAATTTGAAGAATCGATTCATGCAGGATCCGGTTATAACCCGGTGTAATTCATCGGGCTGATCTTTTTCAACTCGGCTTTCACCTCTTTGCTTACCTCTAACGTGTCAATAAAAGCGCTGATTGCCTCTTTCGTGATCTTCGTATTCTTGCGTGTCAGTT
>CAZOXI010000040.1:1926-12548 GCA_964583445.1 uncultured Bacteroidaceae bacterium
TCAAAGATTGCATTGGCCACGCCCAGGTTTCCCTCGGCATTTTCAAAATCAATAGGGTTGACCTTGTGTGGCATGGCAGATGATCCCACTTCTCCTTTTTTTATTTTCTGCTTGAAATAATCCATGGAAATGTAGATCCAGATATCCCGGGAAAGATCGATCAGAATCGTATTTACCCTGGTCATTGCATGAAACATCGCAGCCAGGTTATCATAATGCTCAATCTGCGTTGTGGGCCAGGACCGTTTCAACCCAAAAGCATTGGCAAGCAGTTCTTCTCCAAATTCAAACCAGTCAATCTCAGGATATGCCACCATATGGGCATTCATATTCCCCGTGGCACCACCAAACTTTGCAGGCACTGCAATCTCTTCCAGCCGGGTCAGCTGTTCATCGATCCTGGAGGTAAAGACCCTGAGCTCTTTGCCGAGACGTGTCGGGGATGCAGGCTGCCCATGGGTCCTGGCCAGCATCGGGATATCCAGCCACTCCTCTGCCAGGTCCTCAATTTGACCGATCAGGTCTTCCATTAAAGGATAATATACTTTGTCGAGCGCGTGCTTAAATGAAAGGGGCACAGCCGTATTATTGATGTCCTGGGAAGTGAGCCCGAAATGAATGAACTCCTCGAACTGCTGCAGCTTCAGTGATTTGAATTGCTCCTTCAGATAGTATTCCACCGCCTTCACATCGTGATTGGTTACGGATTCGATCTCCTTTACTTTTTCTGCATCCCCTGCACTGAATGACTTGTAGATCTTTCGCAACGCCTCATAGGAATCCCTGGGAAATTCAGAAAGTTGGGGAATCCCCGCTTCCACCAGGGCAATAAAATACTCCACTTCTATATGAAGCCTGTATTTGATCAGTGCGTATTCGGAAAAAAATGATTCGAGGACCTCGACCTTCGACCTGTATCTCCCATCCACCGGAGATATGGCCATCAACGTATGTAAACTCATAATTTCGTGTTAAACCACAAATTTAAAGGAAAAAATAAGAATATCCGGCCTATCAGCAGGTTTGTTCCCCCCGGAAATCGCACCAGGATATCCCGGCAGGTTGTCAACCTGATACAAATACAGATCGCGTTAAACATAGAAACGATCAAAATTAAAACTCAATTATTTGTTGTACTTTTATTCCTGAAGAACAATAGATATGACAAGGATCATTTACACACTTTTACTCCTGTTTGTTACCGCCGGCATGCAGGCCCGGCAGGATAATTCAATGCAGCAGGAACTACAGGATTCGGTAACACAAAATCCAGGAATGCCACTCCCGGTGGAACAGGACCTGGGAATACAGGGTCTTGCGCAGGATACGGAATCTCAGGATCCCGACTCAGCTTTAACCATCCTGGAAAAGGAACAACCATTGGTATATGTTTTTGACATCAAGGAGATGATCGCTGCTCCTGTCTGGCGAACCACCCAGATGGCTTTCAGTGAGGCCGACTCCCTTGGTGCCGACCTGGTGATTATCGACATGAATACATACGGTGGCGAAGTAAGTGCAGCAGACTCCATCCGTACCTTTCTTCTCAATTCCAAAATTCCTGTCTATGTGTTCATCAATGACAATGCTGCATCTGCAGGCGCACTGATCTCCCTAGCCTGCGACAGCATATACATGAAGCCCAGTGCCAAGATCGGTGCTGCAACCGTTGTGAATCAGTCGGGCGAGCAGGTACCCGACAAGTTCCAGTCCTACATGCGTGCAACGATGCGTGCCACTGCCGAAGCGCAGGGAAAGGATACGGTCATCGTAAACGGCGACACTACACTGGTCTGGAAACGAAATCCTGATGTCGCCGCGGCAATGGTGGATCCCAAATTGTACGTGGAAAATGTAAGCGATACCGGTCAGGTACTCACATTCACAGCCTCGGAAGCAATGGCGAACGGCTTCTGCGAAGGGATATATAACAGTATTCCGGAAATCCTTGAAAGCGCTGGCATCGAAGAATATACCCTGAAAAGATATGAACCTACCACGATGGATAAAATCATCGGATTGCTTATCAGTCCTTTTGTCTCGGGAATCCTGATCATGATCATCATCGGCGGCATCTATTTTGAACTGCAATCCCCGGGGATCGGATTCCCACTGGTTGCAGCACTGATTGCAGCCTTGCTCTATTTTGCGCCACTATACCTGGAAGGGCTTGCTGAATACTGGGAGTTCCTCATCTTTGCAGTGGGAATCATATTAATGCTGGTGGAAATATTTGCTATTCCAGGGTTTGGGGTGGCAGGAATTGCCGGTGTGATCGCCATGGTTACCGGACTCACACTCAGCATGGTGGACAATGAAATGTTGAAAGATTTTGAATTTACCGGGGAAGGAATAAATATTCTTATGCGCGCCTTCGGGGTGGTGGTCCTTTCGTCACTTTTAGGACTAATCGCATCCATCTGGGCTGCGAGCAAAGTACTCAGCACTACCTCCTTTGCCGCACTGGTACTGGGTGCTGATCAGAAAACCGATGAAGGCTATCTGGGTGTGGATGCAACGCAGAAAACACTGGTTGGTAAAACAGGCGAAGCGTACACGGTATTGAGGCCCTCCGGAAGAGTATTGGTGGAAGGAGAAATAGTTGATGCAAAGGCAGAATTCGGATACATTAACAAGGGTGACAAAGTAAAAATTCTCAGATACGAAACAGGCCAGGTGTATGTTGTAAAAGTCTGATTCTATGGTCTTCAGGAATTATCGTAGCGGTGATTTTGAACAGCTTTCCGGGCTCTGGGAAGAGCTGGGCATGGGAGGAAAAGAGCGGGGCGATACCCATGATGTAATTGTACAAACCCTGGCACATGGAGGGAAACTCATCTTGCTGGAAGATGAAAATACAGGCACCCTCATTGGTTCATCCTGGCTCACCTTTGATGGGAGGAGAGTCTACCTGCACCATTTTGGCATCAGTAAAGCACACCAGGGCAATGGCTGGGGAACAAAACTCGCGATTGAGTCATTGAAATTTATTAAAGAGAAAGGTTACCAGGTAAAACTCGAAGTACACAAAGACAATCTCCCTGCCAAACACCTGTATGAAAAGCTGGGATTTGGCGCATTCACCGACTACGATATCTATATGATCCGCCATCCACACAGAATCTCTGCCAGGTAGACCAAACAAAAAAAATTTTCGTTATCAAATTTGAACTCCGGGATGTTCCGTGATGTTGAACATACATCAAGGACCGGGCGTACATGATGCGTTCAGAAGAATTGATCCGGATAAAAGAACCTTAAGAACCATATGTACGTGTGAAAAGTCCGGTAACTGATAAACATACAAAATGAAAATAACAGGAACGATCATATTACTTTTATGGAGCATCATCGCAACAGGTCAGGAAGAGATCTGGGACCAGTGGGATCCTGAAATCCTTGAAAAAGCAAATACAGCTGCTGAATATAAATACTACGCTGATGAGGAGAAAAAAGTAGTCTTATTCATGAACCTGGCAAGGCTCGATGGTAACCTATTTGCAGAAACGGTCCTGGATGCATACGTCGAAACCAATGATGTTAACAACACTTCCTACTTGCGATCCCTTTACCGTGACCTTCGGAAGGTGGAAGGATTACCGGTGCTGATCCCTGAAGATGACCTGACCAGCATCGCCCAGGGACATGCAACTGAATCCGGCCGCACAGGGCATGTCGGCCACAGGAATTTTGAAGAACGCTTCGAACCTTTCATGGGTGCTCCCTATACAAACGTGGGAGAAAACTGCTCCTATGGGCATGCCCGTGCGATCGATATTGTCATTTCGTTGCTGATCGATGAAGGGGTAAGGAATGTGGGACACCGGGAAAACATACTCAAGCCCGAATTCAACTCCGTTGGGGTGGCCATTAGGGAACACAAAAGGTACCGGTATAATTGTGTCATTGATTTCGGAAAGCAGGACCGCAGCAAACTTAACGAGATCCCTTTCTGAGTTCGTTTACTCCTCCATATCTCCCAGCTGCAGGTCCAGTGCGCGTGTGGAGATCTGGATCTCCCAGATCAACAATGCCAGGGAGCAAATCAGCAAAACCAGGGCAATACCAAAAATGATCTCAGCAAAGGTTGTAGCATTGATATAGATGAGAAACATGGTTGCCACACACAAAAGCAGGCTTGAAATACCCAATACCTGCATGCCGCGGGTCAGGTTCAGCCTCCGCCGGAGGTTCCTGATCTGCCATAGCAGAACCTTGTCCTTTTCCTCCATGTACCTGGCATGAAGACTGCGTACCAGGGATGCATATGCAAGGAACCGGTTGGTATACGCAAGCATAATTAACGAAATCGCTGAAAACAATAATGCCGGAGTGGCCAGGGTCAGTTGATTCATGATTCAGGGAGATAATCACTTGTTAATACTTTCTGTTTGTTGTACGCAATAATAGAGAGGGTGATGATTGCAAGCAACACCAGGAAGATCCAGCCGGGGATTGCAAATGAAGCGCCACCTGCGTAAGAATGGATCCCACCGAGAAAATAGTTGACTCCAAAATAGGTCATAAGGATCGAGAAATATCCAAGCAGGGTGGCCAGGTTAAAGGCATAGGTGCCCTTCATGCCCGGGAAACGATGCATGTGGGTAATAAATGTATATACCAGCACTGAAATGAGCGCCCATGTTTCTTTCGGATCCCATCCCCAGTATCGTCCCCAGGATTCATTGGCCCAAACGCCCCCGAGGAAAGTCCCGATGGTGAGAAAATAGAGTCCGATGATCACCGATAAATGGTTCACCTTGGTTACCTGCTCCAGCACACCCTTGATCCTGGCCCTGTTCCTTCTGTTCAGGATTGAAAAGAAGACCAGGTTGATCAACCCCATCAGCATACTCATCCCCAGGAATCCATATCCTGCCATGATCACGGTCACGTGAATAGTCAGCCAGGGTGATTTCAATACCGGTACAAGATTGGTAATATCAGGATTCATCCAGCTCATATGCGCCACAAGCAGGGAAAGCATGGAAAGGATAGCCGTTAACGCAAGGGCAAACCCTGTCCTGCGCACGAAAAGTAGGCCGGCCAATAAAGAGATCCAGGAAACGAAGATCATCGATTCATACCCGTTACTGAGGGGTGCATGACCACTCACGTACCAGCGCAAACCGAAGAATACGGTATGCAGCACGAATGCTGCGATAAGGTGGATTACTCCTATCCTGAACATATATTCCACCCACTTTCTCGGGCGAAAGATCCTGAAAAACTGGAGGGCAAGCATCAGGAAACCAAAGATCCCGTAAAAACTGATCAGCCGGTTAAAAGGCCTGGCCTTATTGTAAAAGATTTCCGCATTTTTGACACCTTCATCTAAATGATGACGGCTTTTTTCTTCCTGGTATTGTTCAATAAAATCGAGTATTTGCCCGGCCATCTGGCTGTCTCCCTCTCGCAGTGAACGTGTATACAACAGGAAGACCCGGCCAAGCGTGTCGGTCACGGTATGATCCTGGTTCAGCAGCTCCGAAACTGCATGCCACTCGCCTCCTTCTGCATCCGGATCCGGAAAAATCCTGAACAGGGCTCCTGTCTGTACCATGTAGAACACATTGATCTTCTCATCAAGCTTCATCACCTCCTTGTCCAGATCTGTCCGATCCTGGACCTGTTTCTTATAAGCATCGTTCACCAGCTGGGACAATATATAACCCCCTTCCACAACAAAATCATTGAAGCTTACCATTGCTCCTTTGAACCCGAGCATTTCGTGCAACTCGGGGTGGTCCACCTCGAAGATCGGGGCTTGCTTCCACTCATCAGGAAAAGTGATCATTCCCAGCATGACCTGGTCGGCCGTATGTCCGTCAAACTGCGATTCCTTTACCACTTTTCTCATAACTTCATTGGAAAGTGTGTTGACAGGCTTAAAACGGCCTTCTTTCCCCTGCACCCAGAGTCTTCCGAATGCAGCAGCATCTTCTTTCGAAGGAACAGGATAATGCTGTGCATGCGCAAAAGAGCCTGCCATGAGCATGATCAACATGACCAGCGCAACCCTGGTTGCCTTGCCAGCAGTGGAACGTGAAAGCGCAGCAAAGCGTGTTCCGCGGGTAAAAAGGGCCAGCACCATTCCCAGGATCATCAGGAAATAGCCAATATAGGTAACGGTTGTACCGACGACATCCCGCTTCACAGAAAGGATCGTGCCCTGCTCATCCTGGTCATAAGACGACTGGTAGAAACGGTAGAAGCGGTGCTTCAGTACATTATTCATGTATATGTTATGCACTTCTTTGATATCCTTTTCAACGTCAATAAGCACCACATCACTTTCAAAAGAGGAGGGGCTGTTGGATCCGGGGTAGCGTTCGATTCGAAAATCCTGAAGCTGCAACACAAATGGCAGTTTTATTTCCCGAGACCCATATGCACAGGCGATCGTAGTGGACCCCATGGTAATGGAAGCCGGCTCCCCTTCCATATTGGAGTGCCCGGGCACATACAACTCCGATTTCATACCGTCCAGTGTCACCTCCAGCTTTGCCACATCCATTCCCGTCGATTGTCCGGAAGACCCGGAATCAACAAATTTCATTTTTGCCGATGGAATGAACCGCTGCAAGGCAAAACGGACATTGTTGACCGCATATAATTTCTGTTGCTCCAACGGAATTTCCTCCCCTGCAGCAAAATTTTGCATCTCAGCACCTCCCATGGCAGTGATCGCTACCGGGTATTCAGAAATGGCGAAAAGTTCCTCTCCCCTGGAAATAAGCTGCAGATCTGAATCGCTCCCGGGCTTGTTGAAACTTAGTGTAATCCCCGGGTATGCAGCCTCTTCCCCGCTGGTGAGTCCTACATTGACCTGTTGCCCGACAAGCATGACCATTTGCACATAGGGTTCTCCGCCCGGTGCACCCACATATTGCGCCACCGCATTTTTCAGGTAATCCACAGACCTGATCCTGATCTTTTTACCATTCAGTTCTCCTTTCCACCTGAATTTGCCGGGTGTAAGCACTGACAAACGGACCTTTTCAACGTCGGTAATTTCGCTTTCCTGATCTTTCACCGAAATATTCATGTAGGTATCATCACTGATCAATGTCCCCGACATAGATCCTTCACGAATATGCATCATACCCTCAACTGCAAAATATCGCGAAATTCCTCCCCCGATGATGATCAATGCAAAAGCTATATGAAATATGAATACAACCATTTTTGAACGCCGGTAGAGTTTCATTTTAATCACATTTCCCACCAGGTTGACCAGCACCAGGACAAAAAGCAGTTCAAACCACCACGCATCATAGATGAGTGCCCATGCGGCATTTGTTCCATGGCCGCTCTCAACGAAAGTCGCCAGGGCCATAGCGATGATCATGAGCATCAACAAAATACCGGTAAAAGGCATGCCAATCAGGAAGGATAATCTTTTCAATATTTTCATCTTCTGAAGTATCTGTTCGTCGAAAAAAACGGTCTGCTAAATTAGAGAACCTATTTGATATACACAAAAACTTGCAAACCATGCCAGGAATGTGGTGTAGAAGACTACGAAGGCCGACCATTTCCAACTGCCCGATTCACGTCCCACGGTCACAATGACAGAAACACAGGGTAAGTAGAGCAAGACAAAAATTAAAAAGCTGAATCCTGACAGTGGATTGTAGACTTTTTGTCCTTTCCGTTCTCCCTCTGTATACACCTGGTTCCTCAACTTTTCCTGGAGCGAAACCGTATTTTCCTCGCTTTCGCTTACCTGGTACAATACGCCCATGGTGCTCACCACTACCTCCTTGGCAGCAAATCCCGCCAGCAGGCTTACCCCCATCTTCCAATCGAACCCGAGGGGTTTGATCACCGGTTCAATGGCATGGCCAAGCATCCCGATGAATGAGCCGGCTTGCTGCTCGTTCGCCCGTGCAGTCTGAAGTGCAAGAATCTCTTCCTGCTTCTGTTGCAATAGTTCCACTGTCGCCTGATCTGCATCTGATTCCTGACCGGGTGCCGGCTCCGGTGCAGTTGTATCATCCTTCAATCCATGCTGGCTGCTTTCCTTTTTCGTTGCAGTTTCATCCTCCTGTACATCAGCGGTGCCTGACGATTTCTGTCCGGACGCAGGCAAATCGGTCAATCCTGCTGCACTGAGCATTTCCATTTCAGCCTTCTCACGGGCGATCAGCTGATCATAATCACGCGACATCTCCACGTTCCGCGGGAAATAGCCAAGTGCCCATATTATGATGGAAGCTACCAGGATTACCCCTCCCATTTTCTTCAGGTAGAGCGCACCCTTCAACCACATATGTTTCAGCACCATCCGCAATCCCGGAGCCCGGTATGGAGGAAGCTCCATCACGAACGGGGCTTCACTTTTCCGGAAAAGCGTTGTCTTGAAGATCATTGCCATCACGATCGAAAACAAAATGCCGATCAAGTACATCAGGAAGATCACGTTACCGGCCTGACCCGGAAAAACAGCTCCTGCAACCAGGATATACACAGGTAACCTGGCACTGCACGACATGAAAGGGATGATCATCATGGTGAGGATCCTGTCACGCTTGTTTTCAAGCATCCGGGTAGCCATGATCGCAGGAACATTGCAGCCAAAGCCCATGATGAGCGGGATAAAAGATTTTCCATGCAGTCCGAAAATGTGCATCACACGGTCCATGATAAACGCAGTACGTGCCATGTATCCCGTATCTTCCATAAGTGAGATGATGAAGAACAGGATCAGGATGTTCGGCAGGAAAACAATGACGCCTCCCACTCCGCCAATCACCCCGTCAACCAGGAAATCCCGCACCATACCTGGTGGGACCAGCTTAGTCAATGTGCCACCCAGCCAGTCCACGCCTGCTTCAATCCAGTTCATGGGATACTGACCGAGCGAAAAGGTGGCATGGAACATCCCGAACAGAATCAGCATAAAAATAAGGAATCCGAAGTACTTATGCGTCAACACCCGGTCGATCCGTTGTGTTCGCGACAGTGCGCGGTCACGCGTACCCTTTTTGTATGTCTCCTTCAGTGCACCCGCAATGAAAGCATACCTGCGATTGGAGATCAATGTTTCGGTATCCTCCCTGAAAAGCGAATCAAGCCGGTTGATCTCTTCGGAAATGACCGGCCTGGTGTCCTCAAAATCCTTGAAACGAGCCAGTTTGTGCAGGCAATAGTCGTCGCGTTCGAGCAAACGCACCGCATAATAACGTAAATGCTGTCCCTGAAGCTCTTCGCTGAACTTTTCCAGCTCTGCTTCGATACGGTCGATCGACTGCTCCAACTCCTTACCATAATTAATGTGGATATGGCGGATCACAGGTTCCCGATCCTCATAAACCTTTACGATGCGGTTAAGCAACCTGTATACACCCTTCCCGTGCCGACCGATGGTAGGTACGATCGGTATCCCGATCAGGCGTCCAAGTTTTGTGATATTCAATTGATCACCACGTGCTTTCAGATCGTCGTACATGTTCAACGCCATAATAACCTCTATGCCCATATCAATCAGTTGGGTGGTCAGGTACATATGGCGCTCCGGGTTACCCGCATCCACGACATTCACCACGACATCAGGACGTGCATTATTCAGGAACTCCCTGACAATCACCTCATCCTCTGAATAAGCCGAAAGAGAATAGGTTCCCGGAAGGTCGGTAAATGAGATTTCATATCCCTTGAAAGAAACAGTGGTTTCCTTGATCCCGACCGTCACACCGGAATAGTTGGCCACGCGCTCATTTGAACGAGACAGCCTGTTATACAGCGTTGTTTTGCCGCAATTGGGATTGCCCAGCAGTGCGACAGTGATCTTTTTCTTCGGACGGGCAGCCCCCGAACCATTTGCACTCTCCCTGTAGATAGGCTCAAACGGAGATAGTTCGAGGTCCTTTTCCGCCACAGCAATGGATACGTCAATAAGCATCGCCTCAGTACGTCGCAGTGAGACGGTTCCGGACATGATCCGGTATTCAACCGGCCCTTTGAAAGGGGCTGCCTTCACAACAGTCACAGGCTGCCCCTTAACAAATCCCATTTCAGTGATTCGTTTCCTGAAAGCCCCCGAACCGTGGATCTGCTTGATCACGGCGGACTCACCTATCTGCAGGTCATTAAGTGTCAATCCTGTTTCCTGCCTTTGAAAATATAACCAAGAGACTCAATTTTTTTCTTGAGCGCATCTTCGGGGATACTGACCGATGAAAGCCGGAGTTCATTGCTGGAAGGATCTGCAAAGATATCCCCTCCGGATTCCAGTTCACGGACTCCATTTTCAACATTAGCCTTACAGTGGTTGCAGGTCATGCCCTCAACCGTATATACTTGCATTGTTTTCATATTATGATTTGTTTTTTCTTCTTTCAATATACGCCTTCTTTCCAGGTATTTCTGGATATAGCCGTTGATAACCAGGAGCACCAGGACAATCCCTGAAATGATTTTCAGGATACTGCCAGCGCCGTGCGCATGATCGTGCGCAAATTCAGGAAGCGCATCCAGGATCCATGCCCGGGGGATCAGTTCATTGATCAGGGTCCCAAAAAGCAATGCGCCACCAATAATACTGAGCAGGTACAACCAAAACGTTTTTCTGCCCATGGTATTGCTGATCACTGCCATCGTTGCTGCATTGGTTGCTG
>CAZOXI010000041.1:0-12467 GCA_964583445.1 uncultured Bacteroidaceae bacterium
GACCCTGTTGATGGTGACCCACGACCGCTACTTTCTCGACAGGGTATGCAACAGGATCCTCGAACTGGACCAGGGACAATTGTACCCATACAATGGCAATTACGAGTACTTCCTGGAGAAACGGGTGGAGCGGGAACTGCAGCGGCAGACAGAGATCGACAAGGCCGGTCAACTAATGAAAAAGGAGTTGGATTGGCTCAGGAGGATGCCCAAGGCACGTACAGGGAAATCGAAATCCAGGATCGATGCATTCCAGGGGATCCGGGAAAAAGCCCAGGAAAAAATGGATGAAGGACAGCTGCAGCTCCAGGTAAAGATTCCCAGGCTGGGAGGGAAGATCAAGGAGCTAAAGCACATCAGCAAGCGATATGGTGATCTGACGCTGATCGATGATTTCAGTTACAAGTTTGCGAAAGGGGAACGACTGGGCATCATCGGGCGGAACGGTACCGGGAAAACCACTTTCCTGGACCTGATCAGTGGGGTGGAAGAACCGGACAGCGGTTCCATCGATACAGGTGCAACCCTGGTAACCGGCTATTACCGGCAGCTGAATCCGGGGTGGAAACACGCCCAAAGGGTGATTGACGCTGTGCGGGAAATTGCTGAGATCGTTGAATTGAGGAATGGCAGGACAATCTCAGCATCACAGTTCCTGGAACATTTTATGTTCCCGCCGGAGGACCAATACAAGCTGATCTCCAAACTCAGTGGCGGAGAGCTGAGAAGGTTGCTCCTGTTGACAGTGCTGATCAGGAATCCTAATTTCCTGATCCTGGATGAGCCCACCAATGACCTGGATCTCTTCGCCCTGAACAGGCTGGAAGAATTCCTCCTGGGGTATGCGGGATGCCTGGTGATCGTTTCCCATGACCGGTATTTTCTTGATAAACTCACGGATCATCTGTTTGTTTTTGAAGGGGATGGGGTAATCAGGGACCATTACGGTACTTATTCAGATTACCGGAGACTGATTGCTGCAAGGGGCAAGGAAGAAAGCGCCGCTGGAAATGGCAGCCCTGACGAGGAACCTGGAAGTAAGCAGCGGGCTGCCGGGAAGCGTGGAAAAGAAAAACAGGAGAATGGGGCTGAAAAGACCAGGCTGACCTACAAGGAGAAAATGGAATATGAACAGCTGGAACCGGAGATCCATGCGCTGGAGCAGGAGAAAGCGGCCCTGGAGGAAGCGCTGAATACCCGATCAGATGATTATGAACAGGTGCAGGAGAATGCAAAGCGTATAGCGGAACTGATCAGGCTCATTGATGAGAAAATGCAACGGTGGATGGAGTTGGGACAATACATCTGACCCCGGGCTTTCTTTAAAGTAAATTCTTAAATATAAATAAACATAACAAGTGTTCCTGGGATGATCTACTGAAAAGTAAGTTGATCTACTGTAAATTACGTTGATTAACTGGTTTTGCAGTTGATTTTATCTGACAGCTTTCAGCAGGCAGAGCCAGCTTTTCTCTTGTATAAACATCAATTGATCAAAAAAATCCTGTATCTTTCTGTCACAGTGTCCGTAAAATCATCAGGAATGAAATATCTTCAAAACAATCCTGGTTCAATCAGTGTTTATATTGCTTCATTCGGTGTTATATTGCTACATGATCCACCGGGTCATCATATACATAAATAGTAAATGGGAACTATGAATACTTCGCGGCAACAGACGGTTGTGCTCAGCTTTTTCCGATTTTCCCCCGGGAAATACGCGTGGGCAATGTCCCGGATGGCTTTCGTTCCCAGGCAGTTGAAAAGTGAAGGACGGATTTCCTTTTTTAAGATGCTTGGAACAGGAGGTGGGTATGGCTATAGTATCAAACCGGATTTCTCGACATATGCCTTGCTCACTGTGTGGAACAGCAGGGAAGCAGCAGAGGAATTTGAATCAGATGCCCCGGTCATGCGCCGGTTTCGTCAACATGCCAAAGAAGTGTACTCCATATTTATGCGGCCGATCCAGTCCCGTGGGAAATGGTCTGGCATCAATCCTTTTATCCCGGTACAACCTCCTGAAGATAAATTTGTCGTCGCGGTGCTTACCCGGGCGACGCTCAAGGCGAAATACTATGTGCCGTTCTGGCGCCGGGTGGGGAAGGTGAGCCGGTCGCACGCAGCCTCTTCCGGAACAATGTTCACCAAGGGAGTAGGTGAGCGCCCGTGGACCATGCAGGCTACTTTCTCTGTATGGGAATCGCTGGGGGATATGCAGAAATTTGCTTTCGGAACAAACAAACCGCACATGGAGGCCATTCAGAACGTCCGCAAAAAGAATGGATTCAGGGAGGAGCTTTTTGCCTGGTTTATACCGCTGTTGACCAGGGGTACATGGAAAGGGGAACAGCCCATTTAATTCATTGTCCGTTCATTCCAGTCACTCCGACTTCACTGACATAGTTTTTTTGAAAATCTGTCACGGAGCCCCCAAACTATCATCAAATTACTTAATTTTAGCATTGAATGTCTTTTGGAAAAGATTTCACAGAATCCCCAACCTATCCTCAAAATTCTTAAATTTATACGCAATTGCCCTGCAAGCTATGGAACTTGGGATCTTAAAAGATATTGTCATCATTTTCGCCCTCTCGACGGGTGTAAATCTCCTGTTTACAAGGTTGAAGATCCCGACGGCGGTGGGGTATCTCCTGACCGGGATCCTGGCGGGGCCGCACCTGCTCGGACTGGTAAAAGGCGAGCATCAGATTGAACTCCTGGCGGAGATCGGGGTGGCCCTGTTGTTGTTCACCATTGGTATGGAGTTTTCACTGAAACACCTGGTCAGGATCAGGCGGATCGTCTTTGTAGGAGGGTTCCTCCAGGTATTTATCACGGCAGGGGTATTTTATCTCTTTTCCACTTTTTACGATCTGACCTGGCAGTCGGGCGTATTCATAGGTTTCCTGGCCGCCCTCAGCAGCTCTGCCCTGGTGCTGAAGCTGCTACAGGAGCGATCGGAGCTTACTTCCAATTATGGCCGTACCGTGCTGGGTATCCTGATATTCCAGGATATCCTGCTTGTACCCTTGTTACTTTTTTCTAACATCCTTTCGGAAGCTACCGTCAACCTCTCCAGGGAATTGCTGCTTCTGGGTGTCAAGACGGTATTTATCATTGCCCTGGTTTACGCGGGCAATAAATGGATCCTGCCCAGGCTGCTGCACCAGATCGCGATGGCAAAGAACCAGGAGCTCTTCATGATGAGCATTTTCCTCATTTGCTTTTCGATCGCCCTGTTGACCTCATCCCTGGGAATGTCCATCGCCTTTGGTGCATTCCTGGCCGGACTGATGATCTCAGAATCGGAATACAGCCACAATGCCTTTGCCAACCTGCTGCCCTTTAAGGATACCTTCACGAGCTTCTTTTTTGTTTCCATTGGAATGCTCCTGGATGTAAGTTTCGTAATGGAGAATCCATGGCTGATTTTACTCACCGTGCTCATGGTAATTGTCTTTAAAACCATCATTGCAGGGGGCGTGGGATTCATTCTCGGACATACGTTCCGGGGTACAGTGATCGTCGGTCTCGCGTTGGCCCAGGTCGGGGAATTTTCATTCATCCTGGCGAAGATCGGACACAGTGCTGAGATCATACCCTCCTTTTATTACCAATTGTTCCTGGCTGTGGCTGTGATCACGATGGCTTTGACGCCCTTTATGATGAAGTTGTCCCGGCCCCTTGCCGACCAGTTCCTTAAGCTGCCTTTGCCGAAAGTGCTGGTCGAAGGATTATTTCCCCTGAAGGAGGTCGAGATTCCAGAGATGAAGAATCACCTGGTCATTATCGGGAAAGATGCCAGTGCCACGAAATTGTCATTGATGGCCCAGCATTTTGAACTGCCGCATGTTTCGATCATTTTTGATCCTTCTCTTGCAAAAGAGAAAATGGAACATGGCGACAATGTGGTCTATGGTGATGCTGTGAATGAACCCATCCTGCTGAAGGCGAACGTGGACAAAGCCGATATCGTAGTGGTCTCCGTTGGAAATACCATCCCTTCTATGGCCATTATTGAAAAGGTACGGAATCTGAACAAGCATGTACGCATCCTTGCCCGCACAAAGGAGATGCAAAGTGTTGGACAATTGTATAAACTGGGGGCCGACCAGGTGCTTCCTGAAAAGCTGGAGCTTGCCATTGACCTGTTCCACAGGGTGCTGTCGGAAAAACTTTATTCTTCCAGGGACATCCACCGCATGCTCACACACATCAGGAACACACACCTTGGAGAATTTACAGAAAGGGACAAGGTGAATACACCCTCACTGCTGGATGATCTTTCAACAATCAATATTTCTGCTATTACTACTGAACCTGGATCCAAAGCGATCGGGAAAACGATCCGCGAACTGGAGATCCGCAGCCGCACCGGTTCAACACTCCTGGCTATCAAGCGTGGGGAACAAATCCTGGAACACCCTTCACCAAACACCACAATTGGAAGTGAGGATGTGGTTTATCTCATGGGCGACCCTGAGCAGGTCAACATGGCACGTGAATTATTCAGCAATGACGAGGATCGGACCTGAATTATGATTGTTAAACATCTTTAATTACTGGACAGGGAACGGTTTATTCAGTAATTTGTAAATCCATCACCAAAACCAGCCCTACGATGAAACATATGATCAGAATTACAGGATTGACTGTCTTACTGGCAGTTGCAGTTACTACCCATGCACAGGATGCAGTGGTTGTTGCCAATTATATGAAGGTTCAACCGGGTATGGAACAAGCTTACCTGGATGCCGAAAAGCAATGGAAGCAGGTGCACAAGAGAACTACCGAGGAGGGGATCAAAATAGGATGGCAACTGTGGCGCAAACTCTATACAGGGACTGAAGATGAATATGAATACATCACCCTCGATTGGTTCGTGGATTTCGAGGCGACCCTGGACCCTTATCCCATCGCGATGGTAGCTGATATGTTTTCAGAAAAGGAATGGGAGGCACTCCAGGAGAAAACAGAAAAAGCGCGCCACCTTGTCCGTCGACAGGTTTCCCACGAGATCCTCTCAGCAGTAAACTCATCCGGGGCAAAATACCTCGTTATTAACCGGATGCATGTGGAAGAGGAAAATGTGAATGCCTATGTGACCATCGAGGACAATATCTGGCGTCCATACCACGAAGTGTGCATCGAGGCTGGGTTCCGCACTTATTGGGCACTCTGGCGTGACTGGCCTTTTGAAGAGGGACAAACCATCTTTACTTCCGTGGATGGATTCAATCATCCTGACCAGATCATGTCCGGTGAAGACCTGCTTTCAAAGGTTCATCCCGATATGACCTGGGACGAGATCGATGAACAGACCAACCGGGTCAGGCATATTGCCAGCGTGGAGATCTGGGAATTGGTGGATTTTATTTTCCTCGAGGAATAACAAGTATCCCACAACTACCGGAGGTTCATTTTTAATTGTCTCCCTGCGATTGTTGACGCATCTCTTTTTTGGCCTGTTGGATCCCGTAACCGGTGCGTTCCATGATGCGGTAGGTGAATACTTGCAATACATTCAGTATCAATAGCCATACAATTGCATATCCCCAGACAGAGAGTGCTTTGGTCCATCCGATCGGCGGAATGATCCATCCGTACACCGCGAAGAGGGTGCCGATCACCTGGGTTCCCTCAAGGGCGAGGAAAAACCAGATGTTGGGCAGGGGTTTGTCCCACATCCATCCCTGGTTCCGGGTAAGGAAAATGGTCATGTGCCCCGCGACAAGCAGTTTGAGAAAGATCATGGTGCGGACCGTATCTTCGGGCAGTCCGAGCCTGGTACGTATGAACCAGAACAACAAGAAGCTTGATATTACCCCGCCGATACTCAGGACACCTGCCATGGTCAGTACCCGCGGCATGTTCCATCGTACCGGCTGCCGGGCGGTTTTTACGTCATCATACGCAATGAGCATGATGGGAATATCGTTCAGGATGGCCAGCAGCACGATCATCACCGCAGTGACGGGATAAAAGTTAAACGCCAGAATAGAAAGGGTCATGAACATCAGTACCCGCAGCGATTCGGTTATCCTGAAGATGGAATAGCTGGTCATCCGTTCAAAAATACGCCGTGCTTCCTCCACCGCATGGATGATCACACTTAATCCGGGTGCCGTTAAAACCAGGTGTGCAGCCGTCCGGGCAGCATCTGTGGCATTGGCCACTGCGATTCCCACATCTGCCTGTTTCAGTGCCGGGGCGTCATTCACCCCGTCACCGGTCATGCCAACGATCTTTTTTTGTGACTGGAATTGTTTGATGATCTTAAATTTATGTTCCGGGGTCACCTGTGCAAAGGCATTTGCACGCATGAGCGCTTCATCGATGCTGTGATCGGGTTCATTTTCCTCATCAGCCTCTGCTTCTTCTTTTTCGCCGAACAATTCATCCGCCTGTTTTACATCGGTTCCCATACCAAGCTGACCGGCAACCTGTTTTGCAATGGCTGCATGATCGCCGGTGACCATGCGGATATCGATACCGCGTTCACCTGCTTCCCGGATCACTTCATCGGTCCCTTCTATGGGTGGGTCGAGCAGGGAGAGGATCCCGAGATAATGCCAGGTATCATCCTGCTTTTTTGCAACGCCGAGTGCCCGAAATCCCTCGTTGCCGAGTTTTTCGATCTTTTCAGAGATATCGTTTCTTAGCTGTTCGTCCGCATCCACAAGATCGAGGATTACCTGGGGTGCTCCCTTTGCAGCAGTAAAAGAATTGCCATTACTGGTTACTTCTGCCTCTGCGCGTTTGCGGGTGGGGTCGAAAGGGCGAAACTCCCGGATCTTGTATGCATCGAGATCATCTTTGTCCTGGATACCTTCCAGGATGGCCTGATCGATCGGATCCTCGTTATTTTCCCTTTTGCATGTAAGTGCTGCCGTAAGCAGCAATTCATTCTTATCTTCCGCTTCGAGAAGAACCGGTTCCTGAAGGGTAAGTTCGTTTTTTGTCAGTGTGCCGGTTTTATCGGCGCATAGTACTTCCAATCCTGCCATTTCCTCCATAGAAGAAAGTTCGGATACGATGGCTTTGTGACGGGCCAGCCGCCTGGCCCCGATGGTCATGGTCACGGAAAGTACCGCCGGGAGTGCCTGCGGGATTCCTGCGATCGTTACCACCAGTGCGAACATCAACACATCAACCACTGAATCATCGCGGATGATCCCCACCAGGATGATAACGGCTACCAGGACAAAGGTGATGCCTATCAGGAATTTTCCTATGCGCATCACTGCTTTCTGAAAGTGGGATTTCTGTCCAGCCTCTTCCACGAGTTCCACTGTTTTGGCAAATTTGGTCTGCCTGCCTGTCGCAATAACCACCGCTTTTGCCTCCCCTCTTTTTACCGATGTGCCTGAATACCCCAGGTCTTCCCCTTTTTTATCCACCGGCAGGGACTCGCCGGTAAGTGCAGATTCGTCAATGCTGACATCCTGGTCTGCCAGGAACTTTACATCAGCAGGTACCACATCACCCATTTTTACTACGATGATATCTCCCGGAACCAATTTTTTTGAAGGCACTGTTTTTTGTTCCCCGTTCCTGATAACGCGTGCAGTAGGCGACAATTTCTGTTTAAGCGCTTTGATGGCATCCTCCGCCCTGCTTTCGTGCCAGTAACTCACCCCGCCATTGATCAGTAACATGGCCAGGATCACAAAGAAATCCTCCCAGCGTTGTGCGACCGCTGCGAGGATACAGGCCACCTCCAGCATCCAGGGGATGGGCCCCCAGAAATTCTTCAGGAAATCTTTTACAGGGTGGCTTTCTTCTTCTTCGATGGTATTGGGCCCGAATTCCCGGCGTTTTTCCTTTACCTTTTCATCCGTTAATCCTTTTTCCTGGTTGGAGGAGAGTTCTTCCAGGGTCCCCTCTATGTCCGTCTCCTGGAAATGCTGATGCGGGTCACGATGATCATCTGAGTTCATATTCCGTTTCGTTTAGGCGGTGATCCACGATTCGGCGTTCATTTTTTGTGCAAGTGGGAAGTATTGAATATCGGCCTTTATGAACGGATCAGCGACTTTTGCCCAGCCTTTTTCCGCTTTATGATCGCCTACCACTGCCACTTTTTCTACTTTTCTGACGTGCTTAAAATAGGTGGCAATATCCTTTAGCATCGCCTTTGCAGTAACTCCGGTGATCTCCCCGATCTCGATCAGCAGGCGTACTGGTTGTTGTTCCCGCTCTGTTTTTTCCAGCAATGCCTTGAGTTTTTCATAGTCTTTCTCTTCGATCTTTCCTGTTGCCTTAAAGGCGATCAGGTTGTCTTTTGTAAGGTCTTGAATTTCAAACATAATATTGGGTTTTTGTATTGGTTTTTACAGTGCATGTTTTATTTCTTATCTGCTGTTCCGTTGGCTTTCTGTTCTTCCCTTTCAATTTTTTCCTGTTGCTTTACCATCCGTTTATGGTCCTTATCTCCCCGCTTCGTCTTCGTTCGTTTCTCCAGCTTGTTCATGGTCTCACCCCGTCCGTATATAGTGAGTGAATCGTTTTCCATGATGCGGGTGTCGGCCCCGGGCGCACCCAGGTAAGTACCATCAATCCTGTTGATCCCCAGGATGATGATCCCTTCATCGTTCAGGCGGACCTCTTTCAGGGACTTGTCACACAGCCAGTGCTTTTTGTCTATTCCTATTTGCGAGATCCTGTAGTCTCCCGCCAGGTGCAGGAGGTTGGCATAATCATTCGCATCGATGCGTGTATGTTTTTTCAGGAACCGGGTAATCACGCCTGACAATTTCCGGTCCACCCAATTGCTCTGTGCCAGGGTCCAGAGTATCGTAATTCCTGCTGCAAGTATAACGATCCGAAGCCAGGTGTTCTGTTCGCCCCCTTGCTCTCCGGTAAAACCAATAATGAGTGATGCGATACCCGTAACGATCCCCGCATTTCCAAGGAGCATCAGCAGCAGCAGGATCTTTCTCCTGACCGGGTTATTGACCACCTTTTCCGATTCCGTGGTCGTAAACCCGACGCCCGTGAATGCAGACCTGGCCTGGAATTTTGCTGATTCTTTGGACAAGCCGGTATGGGTAAGGGCAATGGTCGCGATCCGCGTGATGATCAGCGACAGTGCCAGTATTATTACCAGTGAAATGATTGCAATCATGGCTGAAATAATTTTAGCTGCTGGGAACCATCACTCCAGGCGCATCTGTAAATCCATTCAGGATAATAGGATTTTTTTTTTTGGGGGATCACTATTTAACCTTCCTGCCTTCGTTCAACCAGGCGGTGATCATCCAGTGTTCCTTCTCCAGGTCCCGCAGCATGCTGTTCATCATGTCCATGGTGGCAGCATCACCGACACCGCCGGCAGCATCCACCACTTCCAGCATGAAGGAATCGAGGATCTCCATGTCCTTCAGTACTTCCCGTGCCATTTCGATAGCGGTGAGCCTTTCCGGCGTTTCAATGACCTCGGCAACCTCCAGGTACTCTTTTAGTGTACTCATAGGTGTTGCACCAAATACCCTGATCCGTTCTGCGACGTTATCAATATTGGCAACCGCTGCAGTATACAGTTCCTCAAATTTGTCATGCAGATCAAAAAAATCCGGTCCGATCACGTTCCAGTGGTAATTCCGCAACTTCTGGTAGAATACATGATAATTGGCGATCAGCTTGTTCATGGAAGTCACCATTTCGGCAGTATCCATACTGCTAAACCCCAACTTGGTATGTGTCTTCATTTTTGTTTTTGGTTCCATTTTTTTGTCATTTTTCCAGGTGAATAATATTGAATTGCCGGGGTTCAGGCATTTTCCTGGTGGAAAACCATCACGGGAATCTCTGCTTTTGAAAGTATCCTGTTGGAATCACTTTTTGTGAACATGCGCTGCAGAAAATTGCGGTTTTCCTTCAATACCACGATCATATCAAAACCTTCCGATTGTGCATATTCCATGACACCCTTATGTACTTTCTTTTCTTCCCTGACTTCAAACCTGATCCGATCGTACCCGATCTTCTCATGCAGTGAAGATTCAAAGCCGTGGCTTTTCAGTTTTTCTTCCAGGTCCACGCTGTCTGTAATGTGCAATGCAGTGATGTTTGCCTTAAAAGGAGCCATCATATCTGCAAGTTTTTTCAGCGTGGGCACATCCTCTTCGAGATAGTCTGTCGCATAAAGGACCTGATCAATTTCAGTGAATTTGAAGTTCTTGTTGACTTTCAATAGCGGGCAGCCGGTCTTTTCTATGATCTGCAGATAGGTGTTGATAATGAACCCAAGTTCCGGCTCATCAGCTTCATTAATGACGATCAGGTAAGTATCCTCTTCTTCCGATACCTCCAGAAGAACCAGGTCCGTTGCACCGCTCCTGATCTCAAAAGATATTTTGGGACTTTTACCTTCTTTGTTTTTTCTTTCCACAAATTCGCTCAGTCGCTTGTCTTCTTCTTTCTCACGCTCCTCACGGATCTTTTCGAATTCATATGTCGCCAGGCCGGTCTTCAGTGGACTGGTCATGGGATAAAAAAAGGTGTGCCGGCTTTCCAGCACCATGAATAATTTGAGGTCCATATCCAGTGATTTTGCCAGCGATAGGGATGTCCCGATCGTATCCTCCAGTTGCTCTCCCGTTCTGATAAATTGAATGATATTCTTCTTCATGATGTATTATTTTATTTATTGTCATCAATAACCATACTTGATTCACTTTTCCTCCCTTCCAAATCTGAAATTGACATAACAATATGCAGTAGGTCAATATATTAAGAGGCGGAGTGAAATTTCCGGAAAAGCCGCAGGTCCTGTGAATACTGTGTAGGATCAATACCGCAAATGTGGAATCATAACCACAGTACCACTGAAGTGCATGTGCACGCTGTTTGTGGATTTTTTTCCTCATGACTTACCTCCTTCCACAAATTCAATGTTCAGTGTTTCCTGTAAATAATTATTATATTGCACAGGAAATCAATTATTTAATTCTTAGCTTCAATCAATCTCGATTTGAGGTATGTAAATTGCAGGTGGAGTTAAATGTTGTTCAAAAAATCTGAGTTGTATGAGTAAGCAGCGGTCGAAGCGTGCAGAAGGAGACCTTTCCCTGATCAATGTCCATGATAAAATTCAATCCGGAAAAATGAATGCGGATGAGCTGAAGCAATTCGTTGATGATTTGTGCCGGAAAAAAATTGAGAAAATAGAAGCACTGGAAAACGAGATTTTTGGGTTAAAGAAGCTGGCACAAAAGAACGGACATCTTTTTGAACGCCTGGCAGGGAACATTCCCAATACAGATGTATACCTTATCGAACCCTCCCTGACCATTGTCCTGGCACTGGGAAACGAGATGGAAAAATACGGATACAGCAGGGAGCATTTTGAAGGGCACAAATTAAATGAGGTATATGAAGGCGAAACGGCACTGCTTCTTCAATCCATTTATACAGATGCACTTAGGGGCAAGAAAGTATCCAGGCAGATCACCTACTTAGGGGATCCATACCTGGTAAATGCAGTGCCCATAAGGGATCAAAACGGGAGGGTGTTTGCCGGTATGCTTGTAATGACGAATGTATCCAGTGAAGTGCATCGGGAACAGGAGTTGAAGATGGCGAAGGATGATGCCGAAAGTGCCAGCCTTGCCAAATCTGAGTTCATGGCCAACATGAGCCACGAGATTCGCACCCCGCTAAATTCAATCATGGGTTTCGCAGAACAGCTGGGAAAAACCAGTCTTGATGAAGATCAGCAGAAATATACTGAACTGATCGAAGAATCCTCCGAGCATCTCCTTTCAATTGTCAATGAGATTCTTATATTGTTGAAGCTGGGTGCTGGTGGGGTGTATGTGGAAGAGGTTCCCTTCGATCTGAGAAACCTGTTCAACGAGGTACACAATTCTTTTCGCATCCGGGCACAGAAGAAGAACCTGAATATGCATTTTCAGATCAGCAAGGATGTTCCGCAGGTGCTGATCGGCGATCCGGTCCGGCTGAAGCAGGTGTTGATCAACCTGGTCAGCAATGCACTTAAATTTACCCAGTTCGGATATGTCAGGTGGACAGCCACATCCGAGGAGCAAAAGGATGGGCGTGTGCGATTGCATATTAAGGTGAAGGATACCGGTGTTGGGATCAAAAAAGAGGAGATGGACTCTATTTTCTCTGCTTTCCAGCAGGCAGACACATCGATGACCCGGAAATTCGGCGGATCGGGACTCGGCCTGACCATTGTCAAAAAACTGGTTGAACTGCAGGGAGGCACTATCAATGTGACCAGTAAAAAAGGTAAGGGAACAGAATTCAGGGTCATGATCCCCTACGGCATTGGAAATAAAAAGGATCTCCCGGAAGAGGACCGGTTTTATACGCCAGACAAGGACCTGCTCAAGGGAATCAGGGTGTTGGTTGCTGATGATGACGAAACGAACCAACTCCTGGCGGGAACGATTCTCGACGACTGGAAAGTGAAATATGATGTGGCCACCGGGGGC
>CAZOXI010000042.1:0-12461 GCA_964583445.1 uncultured Bacteroidaceae bacterium
GATGGAAGTTATTTGGAGTGCCAGGATTTTTGGCGCCTTTCCGGCATTCAGCGCGATGTTTTATTATTGGCTCGTCCGAAAACGTATATTCGTGATTTTTTTGCCAAAACTACACTGGACGATAACTATACAAACGGGATATTGGATCTGAGTGTTGAAGTAAAAAACCTTTCAGAAAAGAAGATAAGCAACCATGGTCTTCAGTATGAGCTTTTAGATAATCGCAACGAGTGTGTGCTTTCTGGCAAGTCCGTCATATCCATTGATCATGCAATGAAACAAAGCATTTCGTTTCATGGTGAGATTCCAGGTGTAAAAAAATGGTCGGCAGAAAAACCTCAGCTCTACACGCTTGTAATCAGCCTGTTAGATGAAGCATCCGAATGCATTGAAGCAACGTCAGTGAAAATAGGTTTCTCAATTTCCGAAGTTAAAAACAAGCAGCTCCTGGTAAATGGTCAGCCTGTTTTATTGAAAGGAGTGAACAGGCATGATCACAATGACAGAAACGGACATGTTATTTCTGAACAGGATATGCGCAACGATATTGAAACCATGAAACGTTTCAATATTAATGCAGTACGAACCGCTCACTACCCAAACGATCCGATATGGTATAGGCTATGTGATGAATACGGCATTTATCTGTACGCTGAAGCCAATGTAGAATCGCACGGAATGGGATTTAATCAAAAAAATACCCTGGCCAACAAACCCAAATGGAAGCAGGCACATGTTAGCCGCATCACCAATATGGTGAAGCGCGACAAAAATCATCCGTCAATAATCATCTGGAGTTTAGGTAATGAAGCAGGCGCAGGTTCAAATTTCCTGGCAAGTTATAAGGCAGTGCATGGCTATGATGGCACCAGGCCGGTTGTTTATGAGAAAGCAGAGCGGGAATCGGATGTTACAGAAAGATACTCCGATATAGTTGTACCCATGTACATGACTGTATTTGGTGCAGAGAACAGGGTGTTAACAGAAGATGAAGATCGTCCGTTTCTGTGGTGCGAATATGCACATGCCATGGGAAACAGTACCGGGCATTTGTATACATACTGGGATTTTGTTTATTCGCATCCGCAAGCCCAGGGAGGTTTTATCTGGGACTGGATGGACCAGGGACTGATCAATCGCGACGAAGACGGCAATGCGTATTGGGCGTACGGCGGTCATTTTGAACCGGAGGGCGTTTTCACCAATAAAGCCTTTTGCCTGAATGGCCTGGTAAATCCTGACTGGACTCCACATCCAGGTTTGTATGAAGTAAAATACATTTATCAAAACATTCATTTCGACACATTTAACATTTCGAAAAATGAAGTTGAGATTTTTAATGATTTCTTCTTCAAAAACCTGGATGATTATAAGATAACCTGGACGTTGCTGGAAGATGGGAAAGCTATTTTAGAAGGGAGCTTTCTACCAGCCGGTGTTGAGCCTCAACAGAAGAAGAATTTTAAGATCGATATTGACGATGTACATTTCAGTGAGAATAAGGAATACTTGTTAAACTTTGAGGTGCTGCAAAATGCAGCCGATCCGCTGCTACCACCTGGCCATGTTGTCGCTTCGGAGCAATTTGCTTTGTCCCCACCACAACTTGAGGTTCAATCTTTTTCGGAAAATGATCCTGTTACAGTTAATGAGACATCAGAAAGTGTTGTTTTTTCAACGGATGATGTAACCGTTGGATTTTCAAAGCAATCAGGTGCAATAACCTCATACAATATCAAAAATAACGAAATCATTACTGAATCCCTTGTACCAACTTTTTGGCGAGGCCCTACGGATAATGAAATTGGAAGTGGATTGCCTGTTCGCTGCAAACCATGGAAAATAGCTTATTCAACAGGCACCCAAAAGGACTTTTCAGTGAAGAAGAACGCGGACAATACCTATCAGGTTACATCAAAATATTACCTGAATTCGGTAGATGCTGACATTGATTTAAGGTACACCATTTATGGTACCGGTGAAGTGAAAGTAGATTACACGCTGACTCCAAACAAGACAGACCTGGCTGAAATTCCGCGTATTGGCATGAAAATGAAGTTGCCAAAAGCATTTGACAACCTGGAATATTATGGAAAGGGACCCTGGGAAAACTATTGCGACAGGAAGAAAGGAGCAATGGCCGGCATGTATCAATCAAAGGTTTCGGAGCAATATTTTAAATACATCAGGCCGCAGGAGACCGGCCATAAAACGGAAGTGCGCTGGCTCAGCCTGCAAGCAAATGATGGATCAGGTATAAAGATTTCTGCAATTGGATCATTCATCGAATTTAATGCACTGCACTATGCTACAGAAGATCTGGACGAAGGGGAAGAAATAACCGGGCGTACGCACAACCTTTTAGAAGAAGGTGATTTTGTGGAACTGCACATCGACCATGTATCACAGGGGGTGGCAGGCCATAATTGGAAATCATTGCCACAGGAAGACTACATTTTTTATCCCGAAAAAGTGTACAAGTATAGTTATAGAATTAGTCCGCTTTATTAGGAAAGATTTAATATATGATTACAATTTAATTACAGATATTGAACTATAATTATGTCCGAATTGCCAAGGGGCTATTTCAGTGGTTTTTCCGCTACTGCTCTTAAACAAACCGTTGCTAACAATGCAAAGATGATAGCTACAACTGAAGTGATAAAAGAACTGAAAAGATGATGAAATATTTTAAATGCAGTTTGATTATTTGTTTGCTTATTGGATTTGCCTCTATGTCTGCTCAGGATTTGGATAAGTATCCTATTAAGAATATAAAAAATCCATTGATTGATGAACAAGGAATTTCTGACCCGCATATGTTAGTTGTTAATGACACCTGCTATGTGTTTACTGGACATGATGTTGGTTATGGAATATCCGACTGGATAATGCCGGATTGGAGAATTTTTAAGTCAACCGATCTGCAAAACTGGGAACATGTAGGAACCATCAGCCCCAAAGACAATATGATGGGGGAAGGAAACACCGACTGCTGGGCCGGAGACATCGCATCGCGAAATGGTAAATACTATTGGTACTATTCTCATCGCAAAAACGGAGCTGGTGTGATGGTCGCTGACCAACCGGAAGGGCCTTATAAAGATGCACTGGGTGAATATTTGGTAGACTCTTTTGACCCGACTATTTTTGTGGATGACGATGGAACGCCCTATATTGTCTATGGTGAAAAAACCTACCAAATTGCGCGGCTTAAAGAATCCATGATTGAGCTGGATGAAGAACCCAGAGCGATCGAAATCATAAGAACCAAACGCTTTCCGCGCACCGACAAGAACTCATTACATAAACATGACGGCATATATTACCTGAGCTGTTCGGGTTATTATGCAACTTCAACGAATGTGTATGGTCCATATGAAGCGAAAGGTCTTGTCGCAGAAGGCTTCGGCCTGGAGACTGGTTATGCTCATGGAGACTTTTTTATATGGAAAGGAGATTGGTATCACACCTGGACCCGCTATCAGAATCGATCCATAGATAGAATCAGGGATTGCTTCATCGCGCCGGTTTATTATGGAGAGGATGGCAGCCTGAATACCGATACCAGACACATCGATAAAAAATATAGTTCATCCGGTGTGCCTAAAAAGAAAAAAAGGAGGTAGAATAATGGTAACGTACAAAAAAATTGCAACTTTCGTTTTTGCAGCACTTGCCGTGACTCTATGCGCGGCTGAACAGCCAAATATTCTATTTATCGCCGTGGATGACTTGCGGCCTGAACTGGGGTGAATATACCCTAAAAAGCTGGACGGCAAGTTAAGCTACAAAAAAGTAGTAAGTTGCCATGATGACAAAACTGATGTTACCCTCAATTCCTGGACAGTAAGTTAAGAAAATCAATCTTAACATTACGTTCAATGAATGGCAGAAGAATATTAATTAAGTAAAAATTAATTACAGGATTCTTTCTTTTGTTTTCTGTTGGTCTATTTATAACAAATCATGATGTTTATGACACATAGCCGAATTCTGCAACGATCCCTATTAACATTGCTGTTATTTTACATAACAAGTTCATGCTCTCCAGGTAAGCAAAACGTAATAGTCCATAATGAACTTACCGATCCCCCTGTTGCGTATGCAATAAGCAAGATCAGGGCGCTTGAACACGTAAATGGAAATTGGAAAATTTCAACCCAATTGGACACCAGTCTGGGAGCAGAGTCATTTGAAGTCTCTGCGAATGAAAAAAGTTTAAAAGTGACAGGGGGAGAAGCTGTGGGTGTCATGTACGGATTACTTTATATTAAAGAACAGTTGGAACAGGGAAAATCATCTGTTTCGGAAACAAAAGAATCTCCTCATTATCCGTTCCGGGCACTTAAGTTTAACCTTCCCTGGGATTCGTACCGGGAAGGGGAAGCATTGGCCTTACACACTGAAACTTGTCGCGATACAGTTTTCTGGCATTCATTTTTAGACATGATGGCTGAGAATCGATTTAACAAGCTCACCCTGTGGAATTTACATCCATTTAATTACCTGGTGAAAACACAGAAGTACCCCGAAGCCTGTGGTTTTTCAGATGAAGAAATGCAAAATTGGGAGATATTCTGGTCATCGCTATTCAGAATGGCAAAAGATCGTGGCATTGAAACTTACTTAGTCAACTGGAATATTTTTGTATCTCCTGAGTTTGCAAAAGCACACAATGTAGCCCAGTACTGTATTGAAAATAAATATAATGTCAAGAAAGGTGACACTTCTGAAATTATCAAGGACTATACGAGAGCGTGTGTCAGGGAGGTAATTGACAAATATCCTGATCTGACCGGTTTAGGAATCACGCTGGGAGAGGGAATGGGTGGAATGACTGCTGATGAACGTGAGGAGTGGCTGTTAGACAGTTATATCGAAGGGATGCGGCAAGCATCACGTAAAGTTAAATTTATTCACAGGGCTCCACTATCTGCCGGAAAAGGCAGTGGAGGAAGTACAAGTTCGTATGTAGAGAAAATGACCCGAAGAACGCTGGACACATTATCGTGTGTTGAGGGAGATATTACCATAGAATTAAAGTATAACTGGTCACATGCGCATTCATGTCCTCAGCTTGTAAAAGTGCACGGCGGCAAACTTACGGATGCTTATTGGAATCCCCCTCCCGAAAATTATAAGCTGGCCTGGATGATGCGGAATGAAGATTTTTTTGTACTGCGTTGGGGACAGCCTGAATTTATCAAAGAACATATCGCACTCAACAGCCAGGAATACATAAGCGGATATTTTGTTGGCTCGGAAACATACATTCCTGCAAAAGATTATTTTACCGTTTTACCAAACACTTCATATGCATATGCTTTCGAAAGACAGTGGATGTTCTATAAACTTTGGGGGCGTTTGCTTTATAACCCGGAAACTCCTGATAAGGTTTTTATTTATGCATTTAACAGTCGTTTCCCGCAGTTGGGTGAAAAACTTTTTAAAGCACAATCGCAAGTAAGCAGAATACCATTAATGATAGCTTCATACTGGAATGCCACCTGGGATTATACCCTGTATTCTGAAGGATTTATAAGTAGAATGGGCAATAGAGGTAAAATGAGGTTATTGTCGATTGAACAAATGTGCAGAAAACATCCAATGAATCCTTCCTATTTGAGCATCAGGGAGTTTTTATCCAACAATTCAATGAATATTGAAGATAAAATCAGTCCGTTGGAACTGGCAGATTCCATTGATTCATTCTGTTCAAATGCACTTTTAGAGATTGGGAATATTGACTATTCTGAAAATAATGATTTAAGGTATGAAGTAGCAGATATAAAAGCCTGGGCCAACCTGGGAATGTATTTCTCCAATAAATTGAGAGCTGCAACCGAGTATCAACAATTTCTTAATTCAACAAATAAGGAACATTATTTTAAATCAGTTCAGTGGCTCAATAAAGCTGTCGAATATTGGCGCGAATTAGTTGAAGTTACACAACCGGTATATGAGCCAGTGCCATTGCAACATTACGAAAATGAGGATAACAAATATTTTCATTGGGCAGAAATTGAAGTGGAAGTTTTGGAAGAACTCAGGTGGCTGAAAAGCATTGGAGATAACTTAAAATAAATTTGAAAATAGAAAATCTAATAAAATGAATTATCTATTATTGACTTTAATTACACTTTTTTCAATAATTCAATATGGGAACTCCCAGGCTGTATTCCAGGAGTCAGATGGAATCGTAACCATCGAGATGGAAAGCACCTTCGGGCAACCCCTCGGAGCGTGGGTTCTGGGCACCTCGGTCGATCCGGAGAATCAGACGGGAACGGGTTATTTGAAATTCACCGGCAACGATCCGGAACAAGGCCCGCCGAACTCTCCCCTGGAGTATGTTTTCAAAATCAAAAAGGGCGGTGTGTATTCGCTCCATCTGCACTGTGCGAAACTAAAAGTTGAAGTAAACGGCCGCATGCGAAACGATGTATGCAATGATGCCTATGTCCGCGTTGATGGAAATTACCAGGCGCGTAATCCGCAGCCCGACGATTTTCCTGACGCCGGTGGGCAGTATCGAAAACAATACCACAAACAGGACGCACCATTGGATCTGCTTAAAGTGAATACGAAATTCTACGGCGGCGCCCATCAAAAATTCATCTGGACGCAGGAGAAGAATTCTAATGGAAGTGCAGCCGAATCTCTGGATCCGGGCGGCCACAACAACAAGCGCGGCGCTTATTATCGATTTCTTGCCGGTGAAACCTACCGGCTCACCATTCACGGGCGTTCGCGGGATTTTATGATCAATCGCATCATGTTTCGGCACGAGGATGTCCCTTTTAGCGTGGCGACGGATTTGAGCAATCCGGAATCTGCGAGCATCAAGGCAGACCCATTTCCAAAGATGGACCATCGGTTGACCATTAATAATGGCTTTGGAAACGGACATTACGCAGCAGGACAGATGGTTACGGTTCATGCCGCCCCGGCGCCTGAGGGCCAGGTCTTTGATGCCTGGACAGGAGACATCGCTACATTGACCGATGTACATGACGCTGAAACAAGTCTCGAGATGCCGGAAGAAGACCTGACAATCCTGGCAAACTACAAGAGGGATCCATCAACCCTGAGGAAGTATACGCTGAATGCGGTAACAGATTTTGTGGATATCAATTCCGGTGAGATTCCTTATTACATAGACCAGCAGCGTAAGTCATTGGCGATCAATGCGGCCAGGAAAGAGCACAGGGGGCCTTTTGCGCGCGCCATCACGACTTTTGATGGTGCTCCCGATATTTACGATGTAACCATCTCCACGATGGGCGAAGAGGATGGGGAATGTATCTACAGGTTTTTTGTAAATGGTAAGAACGTTGGAAAAGTGAGCAATACAAGCACCGAAAAGGCCTTTGAAGCCCAATCACATTCAATCGCATTAAGCGTTGAAATTCCGGTTGGAGCGACGCTTGCCGTGGAATCGAAAGCAGTTACCAATGGCAAGATCCCGGAAGGAGATGGCACCGCCTGGGCAAGGGGTCGCTGGACTGGTCTTACGCTCCAAAGCGCTGAAAATGCACCCTTACCCAAGCATTCTGATCGATTCCGCCATGCGGCCTTTGATGAGTTGCGAGATCTCCTGCTGCTTCAATACGATGGACGCCCGGATGCCGACGATGTTCACGCACAGGCCGCTGCAGGGAGTCTGCTAAACCACAAGGATATGGCCGGTATTAACAGCTATGTCGTCCACAATGCCTGGGGCAAACAGAAGAGTAAAGATATCTGGAACTCTGTTTCCTTGATGAAGCTGGCCTTTGGCGCCGAAAACATTGACTGGACAAACGCCTATACGCTCGAAAACGAAAAACGAAATGACCCCTCCTCCAATTGGTATCAATCTGTTCAGCGCATCGCAGACAAAACCCAGACTGTTCTTGAATCAGGCGGAAAAGTCTGGGTCGCTGAAGCGGGACAATCAGACATTACTAAAGATTGGGTACTTGAGCTCTTCGAACGCGGGGTCAGTGCGGATCTCATAAAAAGCGGTGTGGTCGTCGTCCAGCACAGTCAGTGGAACGAAGACCAGACCAGCCCTGGTGTGCTGGATTATCTTAAATCAAATACAACTTATGTGCGTATTGATGATGGGAATAATGGTAATAACGACACGCCCAACTATCATACAGACAAAAACGAATCCACCATCACAGCGCATTCAGAAATCCGTAAAAAGGCCATATCACCTAAAAATCCCGTGGAGGCCACACGTGCATTGTGGCTGGAGGCCGCAAAAATTATTGGTGACTGGGCAAAAGGCTATTCTCAGATTGACGAAGGTGGCTTTGATTTTTCTGATACGGTAGAAGTCTGGTGGATTCTGGACTTAGGTGAGGCTGTCGGTACGATACCGGAATTTGCTGAAGCGTATATATTTGATGATAGTGAGTCGTCGTCTCAGAAGTAAAGCAATCATAATGCCCCGCACTATACCGGCAACCCCGGCTTTCAGCGACAGATGAAAAATGTGCTACTTTAGGAAAAGAAAGATAAGCAAGATATGATGGTTAAAAATTGACATTAGAAGGTCTGTATAAAAACAAGAGCTTATAAAAAAAGAATAGCGATAACTTTGGTTGGTGCAATTACACTTATCTTTTCAGGGGCAGTTTTCGGTGAACCCACTGCCGCCGTTTCAATAGTCAGGACGAACATTCTGGTCATTCTGATGGATGACATGGGCTACAACGATGTGGGCTTCATGGGAAGCAAGGACATTCTGACGCCCAACATCGATCAGCTTGCTACTTCCGGAATGGTATTTACGGATGCCCACCTTGCGGGAAACACCTGCAGTCCATCGCGGGCGTCTATCCAGACCGCACGTTACCAGCAGCGCTTCGGGCATTACAACAACCTTCCTCCGAAGGACAAGGGCATGGATCCTGCCGAAACCACGATGGGACAGGCCTTCCAAAAGCCGGGCTATAAGACCTATTACATAGGTAAGTGGCATCTGGGCGATTCGGACCCATACCACCCAAATCAACGTGGTTATGATGAATTTATCGGATTGCTTGAAGGCCACCGTTCCTATTTCCGGGATGAGAAAGAGGACAAACCCGGCAGTGCGCGGGCGATCGAGCACAACGCCGTGCCTTATGACTGGGAAGGTTATGTGACCGATGTCTTCACACAATGTGCACTCGATTTTCTGGATGAAGAGCGCGACAATCCATTTTTTATATTTTTATCCTACACCGCACATCATGCGCCCATGCATGCGAAGGAAGAGCACTTCGAAAAGTTTGCCGGCCATCCCCGGCAAAAACTGGCGGCGATGATGTGGTCGGCGGGTGAGGGCATCGGGTGCGTGCTGGGCAAACTGGATGAGCTGAACATACGTGACAACACCCTCGTATTCTTCATCAGCGATAACAGCGGCACCATGGCGAACAACAACGAAAATGGACCGTTAAAGGGATTCAAGGGCAGCAAATTCGAAGGTGGCCAGCACACTCCATTCATCATCTCCTGGCGGGATCGGATTCCGGCGGGTTCGTCGTTTGACGGGTTGATTTCTTCAATGGATATCTACCCGACGGCCGCCGCTGCCACCGGTGTGGATTGCACCATTGGCAAGCCGATAGACGGCGTCAATTTACTGCCCTACATAGACGGACAGGTAAAAGGCGATCCACACCGCATCCTCTTCTGGCAGCGTTCGAATGAATACGCTGTGCGTACAGGTGACTACAAACTGGTCGGGCACAAAACGCATGGATGGCGTCTCTATAATCTCGAAGAGGATTTGGGCGAAACGAACAATGTGGCTCAGGAAAAGTTGGAATTGGCGAGCCGTATGCTGGAAGAGTTTAACGTATGGAAGGAGCAACTCGTCGAGTCATGGTGGCAAACCATGAAAGACTGGGAACAGGTGAAGGACGAAACATATCGTGCCCTGCTCAATAACGAATTACCCAGATACACCACTCCAAATCAAATGAAGAAATACCAGAATCGCGATCAGCAGTGAGTGTTGGTAATTGATAAACACAGGACACCAAGAAGAAATAAACGCTATGAAAAGGGAAAAAATGAAACGATTTACAATTTTGGCCATCTGTTTTTGTGCTGGATTATCTGCTTTGGCGCAGCCGTGTTATCAGCGACTCAATGATGAGAAGATGGAGTGGTTCGAGGACGTCAAGTTCGGACTTTTTATCCATTGGGGACTCTATTCGGTGGCCGGAGGCTTTTGGTCTGAAGATGGCACCTTCGAAAGCCGCTTTGATGGCAATCCGGATAACGATAAAGAATTCTCTGGCTATACGGAGTGGCTGCTCAAAAAGGCAAATATGCCGATGGAGGAATACAGTAAGATTGCAGGCATCTTTGATTGGAGCAATTTCAACGCACAGGACTACATCGATCTTTGTTTCGCCTCAGGTCAGCGGTATATCGTGATCACTGCCAAGCACCACGACGGGTTTGCCATGT
This sequence comes from uncultured Bacteroidaceae bacterium, assembly GCA_964583445.1. GTDB lineage: Bacteria > Bacteroidota > Bacteroidia > Bacteroidales > M55B112. The sequence continues at coordinate 10,462 of CAZOXI010000042.1, forward strand.
ACCATAGTAAGTACAGCGATTACAACATCGTGGACAAAACGCCTACAGGCCAAAAAACCGGCAGGGATCCGCTTAAAGAGCTGGCCGATGCGTGTCAGGCCACCAAAACAAATGGCAGTCCGTGGGAGATCAAGATGTGCTTCTATTACTCCCAGGATGATGACTGGCATTATGAGTACGAAAACGGAAAATCGGCGGAAAGCTTCCAAAAATTTCAGGACAGCAAGGTCAAAATACAGGTAAAAGAACTGTTGACGGAGTACGGCGACATCGGTCTCATCTGGTACGACCTCCCCAATACGATCAACGCCGAGCAGGCTTCAACTTTGCGAAAGTTTACCCTTTCGATCGATCCGGATGTCATCATAAATAGCCGCATTGGCCATGGACAGGGAGATTATACCACAACTGGCGACAATGGCATCCTGCCCACAAGGGTCAATTTTCTGTGGGAAGCATGCGGTACGATAAATCACACTTGGGGTTACCGAATCGGTGATGAGGAGTGGAAGAGCGAGGCCTTTCTCCTGCAAAGACTCGTTCAATCCGTAAGCCGAAACGGGAACTATCTTCTTAACATCGGCCCTAAGCCAGATGGCAGTATTCCGGAAGGCAGCGTAAAGGCGCTGAAAACAATGGGCGATTGGATTAAACCGCGAGAGGCAGCTGTGATCGATGCCGAGCCCTCACCTTACGTGAATGAGTACTTGTTCAGCCATGAGTGGGGGTATTGCACCACCGAGGGCAATAAGCTCTACCTGCTTGTCGACCAGTGGCCGGACAACAATATCATTTCTGTGCCTCTGATCACCAGTACCGTCAAACGCATCAAATATTTGGTTGATGAGAACGGTAAGGAGCTAACATTCACAAGAGGTGAGGACGCAGCTGGCAACCGTCTCGTTCTCATTGATGTGCCTGACCAGCCGCCGCATCCGATTATCACTGTCATTGAGCTTGAAGTCGAAGGCCAGCAGATACGCCTTCACCCGTATAAGAATCACTACGATCCAGCTACCAGGACAATCACCCTGGACATGAAAAACTTCCAGTTTTTCGGCCCCTCGCTCAAAATGAACTACAGCCCAACCGAGGGCGTCATCAAGTCCTGGCGAACCAGTAAGTGGGCTGAATTTGAGTTTGATAGTGCGGTCTGGCATCTCGATGTTCCTGAGTCTGGAGCTTATCGCTTGGAACTTGATTATGCGATCACCGAGGACAGAGCCGGAGTCGAGATTGCTTTCAAGTCGGATAGGAAAGTGCTAGGCACTTTCACTACAACCAGCACGGGCAGTCTTCGTGATTTCAAGAAGCGCGTTGTTGGGATCGCTCAATTGAAAGCTGGCAAACAGGTATTCGTCATCACCCCATTGCGTAACGAAGTGGATACCTATGCCATGCATTTAAGAGGCGTCCGCTTGATCAAGGTTGATTAGGGCCTTGGGTGCAAAAGGGGTCTGGTGACGAAATTGAATTTCCTATCAGTTATAAAGAGAAATAGACAAAGGTTATAATAATTTCAGTTAAAGTATAATGCTGTTAATTAGTTAGTTGCGAATAAATTGAACTATTATGGTATATTCATAGCAAATAAGGTTTTTTTAAAATGATTTGAGAATTTCGTTAAAGGGTTCTGCGATTTTATCAAGTCAAAAATTGAAAAACTAATTTTCAGAACCCACCTAAATTGAGTGAAACATTATATAAAAATAAGTTGGCTGGGCTTTCTGCTCTTCGTATCTTCGTGTTTGAACTCGTTTGAGGAGAAGCCGAACGTCCTTTTCATCATGTGCGATGATTTGAACGATTGGATCTTTCACCCGGAAGATCATCCGGAAGTGAAAACGCCGCATATCGATCAGCTGCGGAAGAATGGCGTCAGCTTTTCAAACGCGCATGTCGTGACGCCGGTGTGCGGGCCTTCGCGCAAAATCGTTATGTCCGGGTTATATCCGCACACCTTCAACAACTATGGGTTTAAGGCCTGGGCAAAGGAGCCG
>CAZOXI010000043.1:0-12040 GCA_964583445.1 uncultured Bacteroidaceae bacterium
TTTCAGGCATATTTTTTCTGGTGGATACTCAGCCGGTTACTACAGCTATATCTGGTCAGAAGTGCTGGATAAGGATGCATTCAACGCTTTTGTTGTGTCGGGTGATCTGTTCAACCAGGAAGTAGCTGACGCGTTCCGCAAATACATTCTCGCGCAAGGTGGCTCAAAAGAGGCCATGGAGATGTACCTTGACTTCAGGGGACAAAAACCGGATGAAACGGCACTGCTGAAAGCCAGGGGCCTGGAGTGAACCGCGCCACCAAACACGGCAATCGATTTAAAGTCTCGCTAAAATGGAGTTGTTTACGTAGAATCCTTTTAAATTTCCGGAAAGGGTTGATTTTTGCACTTAATTCATTACTTTCGCACTCGCATAGAAATAGTGTGAAAAAAATAACTATGATGAAAATATACCCAAATCCTGCCAGGTCCCTGGCGTATGTCAGTATTCCAGATGAAATGAAAAAAGGTGGTAACATGACTGTCCGGAACAAAGTTGGTGAGATTATCCAGGAATGTATATTCTCAGAAAATAATGCTAACGTTATTCCGGTGGACCTCACCGGTCATCCTGCCGGTTTTTACAATGTTGCGCTTGCAGATGAAGCGTGTGAAATAAGTGCAGAATTGTTGAACCTGGTGGAGAGCGATAATACTGCTGTGGTCTAAACTCCGGATCCCCGCAGTATTGTTACCACGGTATAAAACAGAATTTTCATATCGACAAACAGTGACATGTTCTCGATGTAAAGAATATCGTAACGCAGTCGCCTGATCATTTGCTCCACATTCTCGGCGTATCCGTACTTCACCTGTCCCCAGGATGTTATCCCGGGCTTGACCTTCTGAAGGTGGATGTAATGTGGTGCCTCCTCTGTGATCTTGTCAATAAAATACTTTCGCTCCGGCCTGGGACCCACGAGCGACATATCTCCTTTCAGCACGTTAATAAAATTTGGGATCTCATCAAGCCGGTGTTTCCGCATGAACTGACCAAAACGGGTTACCCTGGGATCATTTTTAGTGGAAAGCTCGGGGCCGTTTGTTTCAGCATCCCTGTACATCGACCGGAACTTGTATATCTTGAAGGGCTTTCCATACCTCCCGATCCGTTCCTGCTTATAAAAAAGAGGGCCGGGTGAGGCTAACTTTACTCCAATGATTAAAAATATCTCCAGGGGAAGCAGCAAAATGATCGCAAGAGAAGCAAGAATGATATCGGAGAAATGTTTCAGGTTGGCCTGCCATACCGGCATCAATTCATGGCTTACCTCAAGGAGTGGCGTCTCAAAGATCGTGGTGGATTTCACCCTGCCAGAGAGTATATCTGTCATACTTGGAATTGCTGTGATTCGTACATCGAGCAGGCTTAACCTGTTGATGATCTCACCTATTTCTTTATGTTCTGAGGGTTCAAGAGCTATAATCACCTCCTCTACCCGCTGCTGCTCCATGATCTCATCGAGATCCTGCAATCCGCCCAAATGTGATATGTGGTCCTGCAGTTGGTAGTGTTCTTTATAATGCACATTGACAAATCCTTTTATCAAATGCCCACTCGCATGTTTCTCCTGCTGCAGGTCGAGATATACCTCGCGTGCGTTCTCATTACTCCCGATAAAAATGGTGTTGAATCCGAGTTTGCGGGAATGGACCTTGCTGACTGTATGGTTGGTGATCAACATCCTTGGAACCAGTGTTAATGTAAAATGCAACAGGAATAGAGTAAAAAATAAGCTGTAATAATGTGTATAATCCAGGATTACATCGTCCAGGATCAACAAGAAGAAAATTACTACTACTCCAAAAAGTACACTCAGGAAGGTGCGCAGAAAATCGTCCAACCTGGATCGTCTGAAAATATTTTTGTAAAAGCCGGTGAAGTAATACAGGACCAGCCAGGCAGCCGGCAACACTGTTACCCCCAGCCAAAAGCGAGAATCCAGGTTAACAGGAACATCGTAACCAAAGATCTGCGGCTCGATCCTCAACTTCCTGTACAGATAGAACATGGCCCATGCGACAGATGCCGCCAGGTAATCTGTTAACAGATACTTAAGTCGCTGCCGCCTGTAGTTCTTGTCCATCCGGTAAGTTAGGTATGTTATACTAACTAAAAAAGCTCCTGAAAAATTGCACGAAAGTAAAAAAAAAGATACAGTAGTCACCTTATTTACCCCATAAGATTCAAAATAAGTTCCTTGTTGCTCATATTGTATCGTCAGGCAACATTTCTTTCGTTCCATTTTTACTTCTCCCATTTTTACTTTTTCCCTTTTTACATTTTCCCTTTTTACTTTTTTCAATTCGAGCTACCTTTAGGGCCATGAAAGATACCTACCGTCACAAAGGGTTGCGGCAGAAACTGGTCGACGCATTGAGGGAAAAAGGAATTCAGAATGAAGATGTACTTACCGCAATAAACAAGGTTCCCAGGCACCTGTTTATGGACAGTGGTTTTATCAGTCATTCCTATACAGACAAGGCCTTCCCCATTGCCGCGGGACAGACCATCTCCCAGCCTTATACTGTTGCGTTCCAGACCGAATTGCTGGCCCCGGAAAAACACCAGAAAGTACTGGAAGTGGGAACTGGTTCCGGCTATCAGACTGCAGTGCTTCTTGAGCTTGGCGCGCGTGTATACAGCATCGAACGCATACGTGAACTTTATCTGACTGCCCGGGATCAACTTGCAGCTATGGGATACAAGCCGGGATTATATTATGGCGACGGATACCAGGGATTGCCCGCCTTTGCTCCGTTCGACAGGATTCTTGTAACAGCTGGTGCAAAAGACGTCCCGGGAAAATTGCTTGAACAACTGGCAAAGGGTGGCAGGATGGTGATCCCTGTTGGTGACCGGTTCGGACAAAAAATGCTGCTGATCGAAAAAACGGATGAACAAGAGACTCGCAGGACTGAACATGGTTTCTTTTCATTTGTTCCATTACTTCAGGGAAAAACAAGTTAACCAGATGATACAATTAAAAAAATTGGTATTCAATTCCTTCCAGGTGAATACCTACATCATATACGACGAAACAGGGGTATGCATTATCATTGATCCGGCCAATTACGAGCCGGTCGAGGACCAGGCACTGTCAGGCTTTCTATCGGAACACAACCTGGTGCCGGTGCTGAATATCAACACCCATTGCCATATCGACCATATACTGGGTATCAACTACCTGAAAAAGACATTTAAAATTCCGCTTCATGCCCATGAGAATGAAGAAAAACTGCTCAGGAATGCGCCTGTTATGGGAAGGGTATTCGGCTTCAATGTAGCGGACCTGCCCGTGATCGACCATTTCATCAGCCACGGGGAGACCGTCAAATTCGGAAACTCGGAATTGCACGCGCTCCATGTCCCGGGACATTCAGCAGGAAGCCTGGCATTTTATGCGCCCGGCGGTGGATTTGCCATTACCGGCGATGCGCTGTTTGCAGGGAGCATAGGAAGAACAGATCTTCCCGGGGGTGATTACGACACGCTTATAGAAAGTATCCGTACAAACCTCTTCAGCCTGCCGCAGGATACAACGATCTGGCCTGGCCATGGCGAATCATCAACGATTGCTGATGAGATTGCGCACAACCCATTTTTTCAATGATTATACAACATGATTTTTATCCACTATTTTCAGGTAGTGAATAATTATCTTTGGGATTCGAATTCCCATTCTGAAATGCAGGTAACATGAGAGCAGACAAATTTAGCGATCGTCATATTGGTCCACGTAGTGCAGATGTCACAGAGATGCTGCAAACCATTGGTGTCGGGTCCATGGATGAACTGATCAGGAGAACCATCCCCGGGTCCATCCTTGCACCGGAGAAATTCCTTTTTGAAGAAGGAATGTCCGAAGCATCCTACCTGGATGAGATTACTGAAATCAGCAAGAAAAATAAAGTATACAGGTCTTTTATCGGCCAGGGATATTATAATACATTTCTCCTTTCCGTGATAAGAAGAAATATGCTTGAAAACCCGAACTGGTACACATCCTACACCCCCTACCAGGCGGAGATCTCGCAGGGACGGCTTGAAGCACTCCTGAATTTTCAGACCGTAATCACCGAGCTCACCGGGATGGAGCTTGCCAATGCATCATTGCTGGATGAAGCATCTGCTGCATCCGAAGCGATGATCATGATGTACAATGCCAGGTCACGTGCAGATGTCAGGGCAGGTAAAAACCAATTCTTCGTGGATGAGAATATTTTCGCTACGACGATGGACCTGATCAGGCTGAAAGCATCCCCCCTGGGGATTGAGATCGTCACCGGGGATTTTCGAAATACAACCCTGTCGAAGCAAACCTTTGGATGCATGGTACAGTACCCGGCGGCAGACGGAAAGCTCTATGATTACAGCACATTTGCCGGTACCGCAAGGGAAAATGGTGTTTTTGTCGGTGTTGCGGCTGATATCATGAGCCTTGCCCTGCTTACCCCTCCTGGCAGATGGGGGGCAGACGTGGTGGTTGGTTCAACCCAGCGCCTGGGAATCCCTATGTTTTATGGAGGTCCGCATGCAGCCTATTTCGCCACCCGGGAGCAATTCAAACGGCAGCTTCCCGGTAGGATCATCGGTGTTTCCATCGATGTCAATGAAAAGCCGGCGCTGAGAATGGCATTGCAGACCCGTGAGCAACACATCAAACGCGAAAGAGCCACTTCGAACATTTGCACTGCCCAGGCACTTCTTGCAAACATGGCAGGTATGTTTGTGGTCTACCATGGTCCCGAGGGCCTCCGTGCCATTGCCGAAGACATCCATACAGGTGCTGTTTACCTGGATGAAAATCTGGCGGCCATTGGATATAACCAGGAAAATGAGTTCTTTTTCGATACGTTAAAGATCAATTTGCCGGAGGCAATCTCCTCCTCTGACATCAGGAAGATTGCATTGAAAGAAGGGATCAACTTTTATTATCCGGATGAACAGACCGTTATCCTGTCCACCGATGAGACAGTGAGAGAAGAGACACTGAATGATATATTGAATGTATTCGCTGTTGCCATAAAGAGACCTTTCCGGCGAACCGAAGAACTGAACAGGAGTTCTGTCATCCCGGAACAACTCTACAGAACCGACACGTTTTTGCAACAGGAAGTATTCCACAAATACCGCTCTGAGACCGATCTGATGCGCTATATGCGTATGTTGGAGCGCCGGGACATTTCACTCACCCAGTCCATGATCTCACTGGGATCGTGTACCATGAAACTGAATGCAGCCACACAGCTGATCCCTGTCAGCTTCAATGAGTTTGCAAACATTCACCCCTTCGTGCCCATGGACCAGGCAGAGGGGTATTACCAGTTGATGAACGAATTGAGTCATGACCTTGAACGGATCACCGGTTTTGAAGCTGTATCATTGCAACCCAATTCAGGCGCCACAGGCGAATACACTGGAATGATGGTGATCAGGGCCTACCACGAAAGTCGTGGAGAAGGACACCGGAATATCGTGCTTATCCCTGCTTCGGCACATGGCACCAATCCCGCCAGCGGCGTGATGGCAGGCATGGTGGTAAAAGTGGTGCCCTGCGATGACATGGGAAATATTGATATTGAAGTACTGCGCAGGATGGCTGTTGCAGATAAAAATCAACTTGCAGCCATTATGATCACCTATCCATCCACCCATGGTGTGTTCGAGGAAAACATTATGGAGATCATCGATATTGTCCATGAAAACGGTGGACAGGTTTACATGGACGGAGCAAACATGAACGCACAGGTGGGCCTTACCAATCCTGCCATTGTCGGCGCGGATGTCTGCCACCTCAACCTGCACAAGACCTTTGCAATCCCGCATGGTGGCGGCGGACCGGGCGTCGGGCCGATCGGTGTGGCAAAACACCTGGTCGAATTCCTGCCTGCACACCCTGTTATTCAGACCGGCGGAGTGAAGGGGATCAATGCTGTGGCAGCTGCCCCGTTTGGCAGTGCTGGAATATTACCGATTTCCCATGCGTATATCAAAATGCTCGGGAAAGAGGGCCTCGCTGAATCCACCAGGACCGCAATACTGAATGCCAATTATCTTGCCGCAAGGCTGAAGGACAATTACAAGATCCTCTACAAAGGTAAAAACGGGTTCGTGGCGCACGAAATGATCATCGACTGCAGGGATCTGAAAGCCGATACGGAGGTCACCGAAGCAGATATTGCTAAAAGACTCATGGATTATGGTTTTCATGCCCCGACACTGTCTTTCCCGGTACATGGCACGCTGATGATAGAACCAACTGAGAGTGAATCGAAAGCCGAACTGGACCGATTTGCAGAGGCCATGATCGATATCGCATACGATATACAGTCTATCCGTGAAGGAAAGCAGGACAAAACAGATAATATACTCAAAAACGCTCCCCATACCCAGGAACATCTGCTGGCAGAAGAATGGACGCACCCCTATTCAAGGCAACGGGCAGCCTTCCCGCTGGAATGGGTAGGACATAATAAATTCTGGCCCTATGTAGGACGCATCAACGACGGATACGGTGACAGGAACCTGGTCTGCACCTGCGAACCGGTAGCATCTTATATGGAAAACCCGGAAGAATGGAAAGAAATCATTGAAAAATGAACAGGGCAATGAAGACCCGTCACTACCCTGTCATTTGAACGAAAAACAAAACAAGAATCGCGCTTGCAACTCCCCGATTGTAGCTATCCTTCTTCGGGTTTCTTTGACCTGAGGAACAGAAAGTTGTCACATTCGATCTCCGTGTTGTAGTGCCTGTTCCCCTCTTTATCATCCCAGTTGTTGTTCACGATCTTTCCTTCAATGTACAGGGAATCCCCCTTTTTTACGAACTCCTTGATCACTGAAGCCTTTTTGTTCCATACCTTAACGCGATGCCACTGTGTGGAAGTTACTTCCTCCCCATCCTTATCTTTATAAGTCTCTGAGGTGGCAAACGGGAAAGTGGCCAAAAATACCTCCCCGTTTTTTTCGTTGATCTTCGGCAATTCGCCGACGTTACCCACCAGGGTAGCTTTGTTGATACCGTACTTCATAGCATTTTATTTTTAATGATGATGTACCGGTTAATGTGATCAGGCCACAAAATCTCGCATGCATTTCAAAAAAAACCAATAACAGCCGGCATCTTTTAAAGTAATTTCTCCCAAAGCCCCTCTCGCAGCGCAATTTAAAAACATTCTAAAACACGCAGAAAACCATTGTTAAGCATATCACATCTCGAACATATTTACTTTCTTGCACATGTTTTTATAACATGAATTGAAAAGTGTTCATGAAAGAAAAAAACTGATTCAGGTCAGTTTTTTAGGAAGTGTATATCAATTCCGAAAAGATCAGAAACTCTAGATATTTAAATAATTTTGAATCCAGTTATGAAAAAGAGATTTTTTAGTTCAACAACATTTGGAAAAATCGTCATAACGATTTTTTCAGCGGCAATGCTGATGTCTGTATCCTCCTGTGACACGCACACAATTGAATTTCCGGAAGAGGGCTATGAAAGCTTCAGTGCTTCTATTCAGCCTATTTTTAATAAGGATTGTGCCCTTTGCCACAGTGGAAGCCAGGCTCCCAACCTTTCAGAAGGTTCAGCTTATGTTTCCCTGACTACCAATGGATATATCAATACTGACAATCCTGAGCAAAGCCTACTCATCGAAAAGCTCAATGGCTCACACAAAGGATATACAAATTCTGGTAATGTTGATATGATCCTTGAGTGGATCACGGCCGGTGCACCAAACGATTAACCCAACTAAATTAATCAATCATGAATAGAAGAATTTTATTGAGCGTCTCCATTTTTGCAATCGTATTATGTGCAGCACCCATTCTCGCACAGGAGGAGGAAGACAAGCCCATCAGGCCTCCTTTTGAAACAACACTTCTTATCGATAACCAGACAACGGTGAACCCCTATAAGGGAGCACTGGGCCTTGAAATTCAGCACAGGTTTTCGCAGATCTCCTCAATAAGTGACCTGTTTGGAATTTATGGGTCAGCGAATACCAGGATGGCACTTTCCTACGGAATCACCGACAAGCTGATGGTCGGCTTTGGTACAACCAGGAGTTATAAGCTCCAGGACCTGGAATGGAAATACAGCATCCTCACCCAGACAAGATCAGGCAGAATTCCCGTTTCCTTGAGCTATTCAGGGAATATGGTCGTAGATGCACGCAATGATGAAGCTTTTGGTGAAGGTTACAAGGCCATCCACCGCATGTCGTATATGAACCAGGCAATCGTTTCCAGGAAATTCGGAATGAAGTTTGCTGCACAGGTGGCTCCCACATTTATCTGGATGAATGCAGTGGAGGAAGGATACAACAACCTGAACTTCTCCGTAAACGCTGGTCTGCGGGCCATGGTACTCGGATTCCATTCCATCATTCTGGAATACGAACAACCCATTACCCAACCGGAAGATGCAGATGTGTACCCCAACCTGGCACTGGGTGTGGAGATCGGTACCAGCACCCATTCATTCAGGGTGTTCGCTTCGAACTACAATGCCCTGGTGAAAAACTATAACGTGGTATACAATTCCAACAATCCGTTCGATATGGACTACCAGTTCGGATTCAATATTTCAATCAAGTTCTGATTAAACTGCGATGAAAAAAACCGCCGCAATTATTCTCTCTCTAATCATTGCTTCAGCACTGACAGTTGCCGCTCAAATTGACTCTTTGGAACTTTCTGCTGAGCTGGAAAAATACCAGCAGGTCAATGACTTTGTCGACGAAAACGAAGCATGTTTTAAATGTCATGCAGAAACCAAATACGTACTGGTAGATGAATTCTTTGGCAGGGAGATTACAGAATCCATGTGCCCTGATAAGATGGTACTGCGCGATGAATACTATGACATGGTACACAAGAGCTTTGCCTGCCTGGATTGCCACGCTTACGAATACGAGGAATTTCCACACCCGCTGGAGGCAAGACTGGAACAACCCTACCAGTGTATCGATTGCCACGGATACGACGAAAATTATGCCCAATATCATTTCGAAGAAATCGAGATGCAGTATATGGAAAGTGTCCATGCTACCGATGTGGAAAATTTTTCTTGCTGGAAGTGCCATGATCCACATTCCTACCAGCTGACGGTCAGGGACGAGGAATCAACTATTACAGAGGCCATCGCGTACAACAATGACATCTGTCTCTCCTGTCATTCAGATTTCAGCCGGTTTGAATTGCTTACAGACAGGGAGGAGATAGATATCCTGGATACACATGACTGGCTACCCAACCAGGCCGCTCATTTTGGCAGTGTCAGGTGTATCGAATGTCATACATCGATTTCGGACAGCACCCTGGTTGCACACCATGTGCAGCCAAGTGATTTAGCAGTCAAAAAGTGTTCTGAATGTCACTCCAAAAACTCCATTCTCATGGCATCTCTGTACAAGCATGAGGCCAAAGAGAGCAGGAGAAAATATGGGTTTATCAACGGTGTAATCCTGAATGAAGCCTATGTCATCGGTGCCAACAGGAATACAACGTTGAGCTTCATTGGTATCCTGTTGTTCTTGCTTACCCTTGGCGGGATTTCCATCCATATCCTTGCACGAATCATTTTTAAAAAATAAGGCCATGGCAAAATTATCATATCATTATCCCTTGTCCATCAGGATTTGGCACGGTCTGAATGCCCTTCTTATACTGGCACTAATCGCCACAGGTATCAGTATGTACTACGTGGATCCCGACAGAATACTCATTGAATTTTCCTGGGCCGTAAAGATCCATAACATCACCGGTGTTCTGCTGAGTTTCAGTTATCTTATTTTCTTCATCTCTAACATCACAACTGGTAACCGGAAATATTATAAGATGCCTTTGAAAGGTATTGGCGAGCGCCTCTATAAACAAGGCAGGTATTACGTCGTCGGAATGTTCAAAGGAGAGAAAAAACCCTATCCGCTCACTGAAAACAGGAAATTCAATCCCATGCAAAAACTATTTTATGTGGTCATCATGTACGTCGGCGTGCCGCTTGTGATCATATCGGGATGGGGACTGCTTTTCCCGGAATCAGTGATCAAAGCCATGTTCGGGGTCAGTGGTATTCTGATCACTGCAGTATTGCACGTAGCCATGGGATTTTTTATTTCCCTGTTCCTCGTGGTGCATATTTATGTAAGCACCATTGGCCATACCCGTTCGGCAAACTTTAAGAGTATTATCAACGGTTATGGATGGATTGATGAGGCCGAAGAAGCATCCTGACGGTGAAAAATATTTTTTGGTAAGCTTTTTGTACTAAATTTAATAACACATAAATCTGATAATCATGAAAAAACTTTTTAGAAACCTTGCAGCAATGGCATTAGTTGCTATCTTTTTTACAACATTTTCAGCAATGAACATGCCGCAGGATCAGCCAGAACCCTGGCCTGTACCTGACGAATATAAAAATATGGAAAACCCCGTGAAGGGAGATGCCCAGGCAGTAAAAATGGGCGGCATGCTCTATAAAAGACATTGCGCATCCTGTCACGGCAGGACCGGACTGGGTGACGGACCTAAAGCCAGGGGGCTTGAAACATTCTCCGGTGATTTCTCAGGAGACTATTACCAAAACCAGACTGATGGCGAGCATTACTACAAAACACTTGTTGGCAGAGGTGAAATGCCCGGGTATGAGAACAAACTCTCTGAAGAGGATATCTGGTCCATCGTAAGCTACATGCGTACGTTCAAGAAATAGATCCAGCAAAACATTCAGAAGAGGTTGTCTCCGTTGGGACAGCCTCTTTTTTTTGTTCCATACTTCCTGCAACATATGTTCGAAATATTTAATGGTAAATATGAAATTTATATAATTAACTATCTGAACATTACAACTCGTTGCTGAACAAAACATATTTAACGGGTCGAAAATTGGAATTTATTTATAGTTTTGCGTACAGAATTTGACAAGTCAGGAAACAATTAAAGGACTGAATTGTCTGAAATATGACTGATACGACAATTTCATGGATGTAAACGGAAGAAATTTCAAAAAATTCCTTGAAAGGCAGCAGATTTTTGAGTCTCAATACGACTCGGAATCGATGAAAAAACAGCATGCCAAAGGAAAACTTACCGCACGGGAACGAATCGCAATCTTATTTGATGAAGGTACTTTTGAAGAGGTGGATGCCTATGTCTCCTCTGCAAAATCTGAAGGTGATTTCGGAAAAATAAAAGGTTCCTTTGGTGATGGTGTGATCATCGGTCATGGCCAGGTGCATGGACGGCTCGTATTTGCCTATGCGCAGGATTTCAATATCATGGGGGGATCCCTCGGGTCCATCCATGCTAACAAGATTATGAAACTCCAGGACATGGCGATTAAGATGGGAGCTCCTATCATCGGACTCATCGATTCTGGCGGTGCACGCATACAGGAAGGTGTTGCCAGCCTGGCAGGCTACGCTGGAATTTTTTACAGGAACGTCCAGGCTTCAGGCGTAATCCCCCAAATCTCAGTGGTTCTGGGTCCGGCTGCAGGTGGAGCCGTGTACTCACCTTCCATCACTGATTATGTGTTCATGACCAACAAAACCAGTTACATGTTTGTAACAGGACCCAATGTGGTCAAGGAGGTACTTAATGAAGATGTGTCTTTCGATGACCTGGGAGGTGCCGAGGTGCATGCCAAAAAGAGTGGTGTAGCACAGATGATTTTCGAGGATGAGGAAAATACTCTGATGGGGGTTAGAAGACTCATTTCCTATCTACCCTCCAACAATTTGGAAAATTGCCCGGAGACCGAGCTGGCGGAAGACGAAACCAATGATATTGAAGAAAAGCTTCGGGATATTGTCCCGGACGATGCCAACAAACCCTACGATGTAAAGGACGTAATCAACCTCATCATTGACAAACGCTCTTTTTATGAGATCAGCGAGCGCTTTGCTCAGAACCTGGTGGTCGGTTTCGGCAGACTGGATGGTAAGGTCATCGGCATCATAGCCAACCAGCCCAAAGTGCTGGCAGGAACCCTTGATATTGACAGCTCGACAAAAGGCGCACGGT
>CAZOXI010000044.1:0-12007 GCA_964583445.1 uncultured Bacteroidaceae bacterium
TGCAAATAAAAAATGTATAAAACTCAGAAATCTTATATTACGAAAGATAAAAAAATGCTTGATTTAATCAATGAAAACTATTCATTGTTACTTTGCTTGCAGCATTTTGATATTGATTTTTCCGTGGATAATATGACCATTAAGGAGTTATGTGCTTCAAATAAGATTAATCTTATTGCATTTATAATTATAGCGAATTTGTACAATGGTTTTTTCCCAACGGACAATGAAATTGAAAAAATTGATGACATTACACCGGTATTATCTTTTTTGAAAAAGAGCCATTCATTTTATATTGAAGACAAGTATCCTGAATTAAAATACTATCTGGACAAGATTAAAAATAACCATAGCAATAAATATTTTGAATTGATTGAGCAGTTCTTTAATGACTATTTTGAGGAAGTCATGGAGCATCTAAATTATGAAGATGAAGTTGCCTTCCCGTATTTTTTTAGCCTTATAAACAAAGATAAATTACAACAGCGTAAACCTTTTTCAGCAAATGAATATAAAAATCATCATACCGACATAGAAACCAAATTAACAGATTTAAAAAACTTATTTCTGAAACACATTAAAATTAAAAGCGATTTGAATACGAAACGAAAATTTCTAAACACTTTGTTTGGGTTGGAGTTTGACTTGAAAATTCATTCCGTTATCGAAGAAAAAATATTAATTCCATTAATCGAAAAAATTGAAGTACAACAAAATGGATAAATGCAGAAGAAATATTGTTGTACTTGAACCTTCTCGAATTTTATACGAAGGGCTATATACTTCTATATCAAAATCCGAATACGATTATTCTTTTTTCTATGTTGACAGTTTAGCTGAACTTGAAACATTAATGCTTAAAAGAAATATTTCAATTGTTTTAATAAATCCGGGTATTGTACAAAACAGGTTAAAAGAGTTTGCGAGTTTAAAAAGACAATATTTAGAAACGCGTTGGATAGGCATTATTTACGCTTACTATGATAATTCAATCCTAAAACAGTTTGATAACCTGTTTTCGATAACAGAAGATATTTCAAAAATTATTCGAATTATTAATAAAATTTGCAACAATAAAGCATCTGCCAAAAACCAAAATGAACAATTAACAGAACGGGAAACCGATGTTTTAAAGTGGTTGGCTAAAGGATTGTCCAATAAAGAAATAGCCGACAAGCTAAATGTAAGCATTCACACTGTAAATACTCACCGAAAAAATATTATGGATAAAACAAGTATTCGAAGCTTGGCCGGACTTACAGTTTATGCTGTCTCAAAAGGGATTATATCGCTTGATTAAATTATCTCATCCCTTAAGTTAGTGATAAAACAACGCACATTTCATTACTTTTAGCGATTGTAGCTTTTTCAATTTTCTTCTTGTTTTGCATTTTAATTTAATCTAAATAAAGGAGGAAATATGAAACTAATTAATTCCACATCCAACGGACAGATTTATAGAGGTCGTTGTCAGCGCAAACTTCATTTAGAATTTGGCAATCTGTTCCTGCTTTTAACTTACGTTGAATTTAACTACCGAACGGATTGATAAGTGGGTAGAACAGTTAAAAGCTGAATTTTAATAAAAAAATTACTTGATGATTTATAAAGTCGTATTATCCGCTCTTCTGGTAATCTTGAGCATAAATCTATTGTTTGCCCAAGAAAAAAGTATACAAATACTTGACAAAAGCACCGGCGACCCGGTTCAATTTGCCCATGTCAAATGGATTTCATTGGATGACCAGAACAAAACAGGTTTTGGGGTGAGTAATGAACAGGGGCATATTACTGTTGATGATTTCAATTCATCCCGGTTATTGGTTTCCATAAGCTGTATCGGATATAAACCATTAAAAGATACGGTTAAAATTCATTCAAATACTACATTTTATTTGGAAGAAGATATTCTTAACCTTGAACAAGTTGTAGTGACAGGGACACGAACCCCAAAAAGACTGGCCGATGTGCCAGTGCAAACAACCGTTATTTCCAAAGCGGACATAAAAAAAGCCGGTGCCGTTTCCCCTTTGGAAATATTGCAGGACAATGTCCCAGGTTTAGTAAGTTCTGCCAATGCCATGGGCAATAATCTTAGAATGCGGGGACTGAATTCCCGGTACATTCTTTTTCTTGTAGATGGAGAGCGACTTGTTTCTGAAGGTTCCGGTGGCAATCTAAATCTCGACCAGATTGATTTTAACAACATTGAACGTATTGAGGTAGTAAACGGTGCTTCTTCAGCACTTTATGGATCAAATGCCGTTGGAGCTGTAATTAATATTATCACTAAAAAGCCTGTGCATAAATTTGAGGGTGGTATAAATTCAAGTATCCAAAGCTTCAACACCAGCAGGTTACAAGCAAATATTGGAAGTAATCTTGATAAAATAGCCATTGGCGCGAGTTTTTTTCGCAATAAAACTGATGGTTTTGATATAGAAGGCGGGGCAATGTCTAAGCCTCATACCGATTATGGCTCTGATGTAAAGTTTAAATTAAAACCAACGGAACGTATCTCGGTAAATTTAAATAGCAGGCTTTTTCAGCACGAAGTTTTTAATTTCCCTGGCACCATGAATGTATCCCACGACCTTGAAAGAAAAATTTCCCTGGGCGGAAAAACGGACTTTCAATCTAAAAACAACCGCAATAATTTAACGGCAAGTGTAAACTATGACAAGTTTTTCAAGTTTGATATTTTGGAACGGAAAGATGATCTGCTTGAAAAGCAAAATGATATCTCCAATATTTCGGTCAGATTAATGAATTCATACTCTTCCGAAAAGGAATGGGAAATGGTTGGAGGCGCTGAATATAATTTTGAAGGTATTTCAACCGATAGCTCTAAAATATTAGGCCCCGAACCGACAGTTAAAAACGTGGGAGATGCAAATGTATTTATACAATGGCAAAAAACTGTTTTTAAAAGACTTGAGTTGGTTTTGGGCAGCAGATACACCTATAATGAACAATTTGGTTCTGCATTTTCACCTAAGCTTTCACTCATGTACAAAACCGGGAAGTTCACATTCCGCGGGGGGACAGGTACCGCCTTCAGGGCTCCTTCTTTAAAAGAACTATACTATAATTTTAATCACAATGGTTCTTTTTGGGTTTATGGGAATCCTAGCCTGGTGCCGGAAAAAGGATTATACAATTCATTATCTGCTGAGTTCACAAAAGGAACTTTAAACATGTCTTTATCTGTATACCAAAATTACATCAGAAATAAGATAACCTCCTATCGGATAATGAGTGAAATTGGACAACCTGATCGCTATTACAGAAATGTCAGTAGTTCTACCCTTCAGGGATCAGATTTTAATATTTCATGGGTTTTATTCAGGCAATTAACATTAAAAAGCACATACAGCTATAGTGATGCTCGTGATAATAACACCAATTTACAACTGACAGGTAATGTAAAACATAGCGCCACTTTTGCTCTTACATGGAATCACAAAGTATTTGAAAGTCCGTTTTCATTGCAGGTTGCAGGACGCTTAAGTTCGCCCATTTTATATGAATATACAGAGTCCGCCGAGAATGGAAATGATGTGATAGTAAAAGATAAGTCAAACCCCTATAATATTTGGAAAGCGACTTTTATTAAACCATTCAGAATAAACGAACACTTATTTGAATTAACACTTAAATGTGATAATATATTCAATTTTAGCGATTTGTATTATACAAATCCCGGCAGGCAATATTTTGCCGGGATCCGATATAAATTTAGGTAATAAATTTTATTCAATTAATAACTTAAAATAAAAAAGGATGAAAAACTCAATTTATGTGTTGACTATCGTTTCGGTTTTATTGGCTTCTTGTTCAAAAGATGACGATCCGGAACCCAAAACCGGGGAGACAAAAAATGTTTCCATTGATGCAACTTCACAAACAACATGGCACTATTATTCTTTCTCTGATGGAGAAGTTATTGGAACAGGTGAGGAAGACTCGATTTCAAACGAATCCTGGTTTGCCCGAGATGACTGGGATATCGCTATTCAACGTTATTTTGTACGGACAAACAGCGGCGATGCCACAACAATTGGGTCACAAGGTGGTGTTTACACATGCAATGAAGATGTCGAATTCGAAACCCTTGAAGAAGTACCGGCCGGTGCTGCTTTTGAAACAGACAAAACCATCACAAAAGGCGGACATGGCGGATCCTATGAGATCGTTTTATCAACCGCACAGGTTATTCAATTCAAAACAAATGCCGATGGAAGCCTGGTAATGCCCCCTGTTTATCTACCATCACCGGTATATATCTTTAAAACAGCAGATGGCAATGATACTTACAAGGTAAACTTTACTCAATATACCAATGACGATGGAACATCAGGCCATGTTGCGTTTGATGTGGCACAAATTAATTAATATGTAATGTAAAAATTTTACTTCCGGGAAAATGAAAAAAAACATAGTAAGATTAGTATTATTGACCGTTTTAATTGGTTTGGGCTGGTTGGGTTATTCAAAATATATTGCCCCTACCAAAATAGCAGTCGTCTCTTTTCCTGGTTTTACGGTGGAGAAAATGATGCGCGCCAATTCCAGTAAGTGGATACAGATTCAGCCACTAACACTTGAAGAGATCCATAAAATCGAACGCTATCCCCTGGCCTTAATCCGGGGGCATGGCGTTCGTATCTCTACCGAACAGCTCGACCAAATCCGTAAGGCATCTGGGAAAGGGGTTAAAGTTTACGTAGCTGATGTAACCAATCCCGAATATGATCTAACCAACCTGGAAGGTGACGAATTGGACTATTTTTCGGACTTATTGGAAAATAAAGGCTCCAAAAATTTCCAAAGTCTTTTTAATTATACCAGGCAGCGTATCGATCGCAAAAAACTGTTTCTGCAACCCTATGACAGCGCGGTAATTTTGCCCGATGACTACTTTTTTTACACTGGGGATGACCAGATTTTTGAAACGGCAGATGCATATGAAGATTTTTACCGGGAAAAAGGTTTCTATAAGGAAGGGGGAGCACGCGTTGCTCTGGTGGCAGGTAATATTAATATTCAAAACTCAAATTCTGAACATACAGTTAAATTAATTCAGGGACTGGAAGCAAAAGGACTGAATGTATTTCCCATTCGATCTTTTGGGATAAAAAAACTGGAACTGCTCCAATCGTGCAATCCCGATATTGTATTACTGCGTCCACATGGGCGTATTGCTATGGGGCATCAGGACAAGGCCGTTGAGTGGTTAAAAGAGAACAATATCTCCGTATTGACACCACTTACCGTTTATGACGAATATGAAAAGTGGCTGAACGACCCGCAGGGAATGTCAGGAGGCATGCTTTCCATGAGTGTGGTAATGCCCGAACTTGACGGAGCAGTAGCACCCTATGCCGTGGTGGCTCAATATAAAAACCAATCGGGAAACCTAATTTTTGATGGTATAGATAACCGCATTGAAAGTTTCAGCGATTTGGTGGCAAAATGGGCAAACCTGCAAACTTCAGAGAATAAAGACAAAAAAATAGCCATATATTACTTTAAAGGGCCGGGGAAAAATTCGCTGGTAGCATCGGGGCTTGAAGTAATTCCTTCTCTATACAATGTACTCCAGGAAATGAAAAGCAATGGTTATAACCTGAAAGGGTTACCCGGCACAAAAGAAGAATTTGAAAAAATACTAATGGAAAAAGGTCCGGTCCTTGGCCCCTATGCAGATGGTGCGTTTGATCAATATCTTGAAAAGGGCAATCCCGTCTTGCTTGACAAATCGACTTACGAGGAATGGAGCAGACTGGCTTTGCCGGAAGAATTGTACGAAGATGTGGTAAATAAATACGGGCAGGCACCGGGCGACTACATGAAGGTTTACAAAGACCAAAAAGAACACCTTGCAGTTACTCGTGTTCAGTTTGGGAATGTTTGCCTCTTGCCGCAACCTTTACCCGGTTTGGGCAATGATGAACAACAACTTGTTCACGGTGCAAATGTAGCTCCACCGCATACCTATATTGCATCTTATTTATGGACCCGCTTTGGGTTTGGAGCCGATGCTGTTTTTCATTTTGGTACGCATGGCAGTCTCGAGTTTACTCCTGGTAAACAAGTCGTTTTATCCGATTATGACTGGGCTGACCGGCTGATTGGCCCCATACCCCATTTTTATAATTACACCATCAATAATATCGGTGAAGGTATTATTGCCAAACGGCGAACTTACGCCACACTTTTAACCTACCTAACGCCTCCTTTCATGAAAAGCGGCTTGAACAGGGATATGGAAAGCCTGACAGGTAAACTTGATAAGTATTACAGTCTTCCCGACGGCCCGGTGCGTGAACAGTATGGAGTTTCGGTAAAAGAACTGGCAGAAGAACTTAATATTCACCGTACTCTGGGACTGGATTCCACCAGGCATTATAATGAAAATGATATTCACAAAATTCATGAACACCTTGAGGAAATAGAAGAGGAAAAAGTAACAGCAGGACTTTATACCATGGGAATTCCTTATGAAAAGAGTAAACTGAAAAATTCGGCCATGCTAATGGCTAAAGACCCCGTGGCTTTTTCTCTTGCTGAAATCGATTTAATGCGTGAGCGAATTACGCCTCAGCAATACGGGGATGCGCTGTTTGTTTCAAATCGCTACCGGCCAAAGGCAGAGACAATCATTGAGAAGGCTTTGAATGGTAGTAATACAGAAGCTTTGTTAAAAAAACTGGTAACAAGCAAAGAGTTGAAAATGGCTGAAGAATGGAGTGCGGAAAATGAAGGTGAAGATTTGCTTGCACTCATGATGAGCCAGCCGGCGAAAGAGAAGAAAAAGCAGCAAGAAGCCGATGGCGGAAAGCTCCCGGAATTGATAGTTAAACTCGCAAGCGAACATAAAAATGTAGCATACATTGAAAAGTTAAGATCGGATAAAGCGTTTGAAAAAAGTTCTGAATTGCTCCATCCTGCCAAAAGAAAAAAAGCTGTAAAAATGGCCGGGAGAATGAAAAAAATGGCCCCTGAAATGTACGAATCCATTCATGTTTACACGCAACCTGAGATGATAAAATTGTTGCAACTGATGCAGGACAGCACATTGCGCACCAAAGCATTTGAGCTTTTGCATGATAAACAACTGGCCGGAAAAATTGAAGCCCGGAAACAGGAGAAACTAAAAGAGCATGCCACCATTCTTGACAACTCAGTATATATTGATTGGTTTAACCGGATTTACAGTAATTCAATTGCTGAAGAGGTAAATAATTCATCTATCAAGGAGTTAAAAGAAGGATTAGAGATAATTGAATTTATCAACTCAAAAAGCAAAAGTTTTGAATATTGTGATTATGAAGGATATGCCCAAAAATATGCCGACAAGGAAATATGGAAAGAGACTTTTCGACATGCCCGTGAAATTATCGGGAATCACATAAATGAAAAAGAGGAACGCCTTGAGCGGTATGCAAAGGCCGTGTTAAAACTCAGGGAAAATATTGTTCATGCACAGCAAAATATGGAGAATCTTTTGCGAAGCCCCGAAAGTGAATTAGCCTCAGTATTAAATGCACTTAAGGGAGGATATACAGCCCCTTCTTCTGGTGGCGATCCTATTGTTAACCCGGCGGCACTCCCCACCGGGCGTAATATGTATGCCGTGGACGCAGAACGCACCCCTTCGGAGGAAGCATGGAAAGTAGGGAAAAAGCTGGCTCTCTCTTTACTCGACAAGGAGAAGGAATTAAAAGGCCGCTATCCTCGAAAAATCAGCTTTACCCTGTGGTCCACAAATTTTATTTCTACCGAAGGTGCTACCGTGGCACAGATTCTATACCTGCTTGGTGTAGAGCCGGTGCGCGACGGCTTTGGCACAGTGCGCAGCCTGAATTTAATACCGTACGAAAAACTAGGCAGGCCCCGCATTGATGTAGTGGTACAAACCTCTGGACAGTTACGCGATATTGCTGCCTCCCGGCTTGACCTTATTAATAAAGCCATTACTAAGGCATCTGAAGCCCGGAATCCCGATAGCCTGAATTATGTAAGGGGTGGTATTGCCAATGCCGAAAAATACCTGATTGAAAAAGGGTTTTCTCCTCTGGAAGCCCGCAAATATGCATCCAAACGGGTGTTTGGCGGTGTAAACGGGAATTACGGAACCGGCATTATGGGGCTTGTAGAAAAGGGTGATGCCTGGGAAGATGAAAAACAGGTGGCGGAACAATACCTTAATAATATGGGTGCCATTTATGAAAGTGGCGATGACTGGGGTATGTTCCGGAAAGGCATTTTTGAAGCCGCACTGCAAAATACTGAGACAGTGGTGCAACCCCGCTCAAGTAATACCTGGGGTCCTTTAAGCCTTGATCATGTGTATGAATTTATGGGCGGCCTGAATATGGCGGTACGAAATGTTACAGGAAACGATCCTACTGCCTATTTTAACGATTTCCGCAATGTAAACCGCCCAAAAATGCAAGAATTGAAAGAAGCCATTGGTGTTGAAACAAATTCTACCGTTTTTAATCCCAAATACATCAGTGAATTGCTTGACGGCGAAGCTTCCTCAATGAATAAATTTGCTGAAACCTTTCGCAATACCTATGGATGGAATGTTATGAAACCCGAAGCCATTAACGACTATGTATGGAATACTTATCATGAAATTTATGTGAATGACAAACTTGACCTGAATGTGAAGGAGCGGTTTGAAAAAGAAAATCCTTATGCCCTTCAGGAAATGACATCAGTAATGCTTGAAACAGCCCGAAAAGGGTACTGGAATGCCTCGGAAAAACAACTAAATGAATTGGTTCAAATGCATGCAGAACTGGTGAAGAATTATGATGCCGGATGCAGTGGGTTTGTGTGCAACAATATCAAATTGCGCCAATATATTTCGGAAAAACTACCTGCTGATCTTTCAGAACAATATAATCAGGCCATTGACAAAGCAAGAAATGTCCAAATTGACGAAAACCGGGAAAGTGTTGTTCTGAAAAAAGAAAAAGAAGAAATGACTGATGAAAATCAGCCTAACAATGCAAAAAACTATAAAACTGATAAAAAACTGGCAATTATTGTATTGGCTGTGATAGTCATTTTGCTCCTGATTGCAATATATGTACGCAAACAAAAAAAAGAAAATAGTAAAAAATGAAATTGCAGAAACCTTTTATAGGAATTATCTCTTTTTTAGTTGTGTTGCTAACCATGCCGTTAGGACATGCTGCCGTAATCGTAATCGAAATGGCTTTTGGTAATGCTTATAAGTTTCATGCTGCATTGTTGCTTGGCTTTTTGGGAATATTGATTTTAATTGCCGGAATTACTGCACGCAAAGAACTTCCGGCAACGATCTACGGCCTGTTTGCCGGGTTGTTTGTATGGACCGGGTTGATAGAATTTGCATTTATGTATTATGCAAATCGGCTGGGAATAGAGCCACTGGTAATTCATGGCGAAACGGTTACCAAACCGGAATACTTGTTAATGCCTGCAACCATAGGACTTTGGGCTGTATTTATGAGCTATTACCTGCTTGGGATAAATTCGGGTTGCCGGTTTTTTATATGGTTTCAAAAAACACTGAAAATTAATAAATTAACCGAATTGCCCACAACACCACATAACACTGCCATCACCACCTTTATGGAAATAATTCTGTTGTTGTGGTCGTTTTATCTACTTCTGCTTTTTGCTTACGATGATGTCTTTGCTGGTGAAAAGCATCTGATAACCTGGCTTATTTTATTTGGGACTTTGCTTTGGTCGCTGATACTTTTTATAAAACTTATAAGGAAAAAAAATTTTGCCTATGCCATCCGATATGCCATTCCCGTAGTGATAATATTCTGGACTTTTATCGAGATAATGGGTCGCTGGAAAGTATTTGAAGAGATATGGATTAACCCGACTGGCCATTGGCCCGAGATTCTGGGGATGATGGTGGTGTTGGTTATCCTTATTCTATTTATCATATTTTCTAAATCCAAGAATAATAAAAATATCATATGATAAAAGAACTAATCATCATATTGTTCATGCTGTCACTAATTGCACTTCCACTGCAGTTTGCGATAATAAGACGCAGGTATGTGGTTTATGCCGGAATATTGCTTATTGGCATATTTACTTACCTTATGCATACCCGTGCCATAGAACAAAGCTACACAAAGTTTAATCAACAATTAGCAGATACAGGTTTAACAGGGAACCTGCTGGTGCTTCAAATAATAGAAAGTATCGGTGGTATCTTGTTGAGTACTTATTTGCTTAGTTTATATCATGGTGAATGGATTAAAAGAGGGTACAGGTTTTTCAAATATATTCCTGGCATTGTACCCTTTTTTGCCTTGTTTTATCTTGAAAGTTATTTGTTTCTTAATTTCCATGGGATAGAATTTCATTATCTGGCTTTGATCATTGCCATTGGTTTTATGCTTATCATAATGGCCGGAATGCATTTGTTTAAATGGTTGCTTGGCGATTATGATATTATGCTTGAAATAAAGTTTTTCCTGCATATTATCCAAGTGATTGTTGCATTGATTATTTCTGTTGACCTGTTCGGGCTTCAGGTACCGAGACAAACGGGTTATTTGTCTTTGAAGCAAACCTCAATCACTTTAGTGACGATTATTATGGTGATATTGTTGGGATTCCTTTTTTATCAACTTAAAATTAAAAACATAACAAAGAAAAAGTATGGATGAAATAACAAAAGTGCTCTATTGGATTTCCACCGGTCTACTTATACCGGTAATTGTTTTATTGCTTATCTTTTTTATACGTTCACTTCTGCTCATCGGATCTTTTTACGGAATGTACATGAACAAACTGCGTTTTAATAAGCAATTCAGGGATAACCTTGAATCCTTCGATGAACAAAATATAAGGAAAAAACTAAGCGAATTACCTTTGGATTCCCGTTTATTAATTGCCGGATATCTTAGAAAAACAATGCATTTGAAAGAGGCAGCGGTTTATTATGATAAATTACTTGATGAGTTCGAACTTGCCTGCCAAAAAGACCTTTCGGGTAGTCAAACCCTGGCAAAGTTAGGACCTGTTTTAGGTTTAATGGGTACATTAATTCCCATGGGACCTGCACTTGTGGGTCTGGCTGCAGGCGATGTGGAATCGATGGCCACAAATATGCAGGTAGCGTTTTCCACCACTGTTATTGGTTTGTTCACAGGAGCAGTAGGCTTCATTATTATGCAGATAAAAAAACGTTGGTATGCTGCCGATATTAGTAACCTTGAATTTATAACAGAATTGCTAAAAAAGTCTAATCAATTAAAAAATATATGAAACGAGCAAAAAGCTTTTTAAATACCGATGATTTAGATCCTATGGCAACTGTATCCAACCTTTTTGACGTAGCCATGGTTTTTGCCCTGGCTTTGATGGTTGCTCTTGTTGCCCGGTATAAAATGAATGAAATATTCTCTAAAGATGATTTCACGATGGTGAAAAATCCAGGTACCGAACAAATGGAAATTATTACAAAAAAGGGAGACAAAATTGAAACTTATAAGGCTAGTGATGAACAGAAAACTAATGGAAGCAGAGGGAAAAAAGTAGGGACAGCTTATCAATTAGAGAACGGAGAAATAATATACATACCTGATTAATTGTTTATGGTATTTGTATAGATTAATTAATTTTGATGCCTTCCCTTCGCTTTCAGGCACATGCCGCAAACGCTACAAGCCAGCACAAAAGTCTAATTTGCGTCAAGAGCCTTCAAGCCCATCCCACCATTCGAAAAAAAGTAAGTGCAGCAAAAATAATAAAAAGACTGATTGACAGGTTGAAAACGGCCAGCATACAACATCGTGTATAGTGCATTTGGCGGATAGTGCTAATATTAAAGGCGTTACATCTAATAAACATTATAGCGGTTTGATAGGTTTGTGCTTCGAATCGCCAAACGACACCATACACGTAACCGTTAGGGCCAAAGCCTGCACCACTAAATCATTAACCAGAACGACCTATATTTGCTGAAAATAAGGAA
>CAZOXI010000045.1:0-12000 GCA_964583445.1 uncultured Bacteroidaceae bacterium
GATGCAGCCAGCTTCACTGCCTCTGCACGTCTGCCGGTGGTCTGTGCGTCGAAATATACCGTGTAGGCAGGATCATCCATGACCTTTGCCAGGTCGGTGGTATATTTTTTAACGCCTGACAGTTCACTCAGCGCCTTCAGTTTGGCTTCGTTCCTGCCTGCCAGCAGGGGATCCGGAAGGATCGTTTCCTTCTCGGAGATCTTCACCCCTCCCTGCCTGATGATCTCAACGATGGAGCGCAACAGGTGCTGGTTCTTTCCCATCCTGCCTGTTACGCCGTTCATGATGATTCCTACCTGGTGTGTTTTCATTGCTAACCTTTCTTTTAATATCAGATATATTAACAGCTGTCCTGATTTTCACTTTACCCGGTCTCTTCAGGTGTAGTTGATATGGGCACTGCCTCTATTCGTATGTGTATCTTTTTATTGACTATTAATTTATCGTTCGTAGATACTGCATTTTTGATCAGATCACGCTCTTTACATTGATACATCAACCTCACAACTTAACTATGATGGCGATAGGCATCGACAATCTTTTCCAGGAATATGTCCTGGTCCATAGCCCAGAATGTATTGGAAAATATCTCCACCTCATTGAATCCCGAGAAACCAGCCTGTTCCATCCATTCCCGGATCTGCCTGACCGGGATGCACCCTTCTCCCATCAGCCCCCTGTCATTGAGCATATCCGTGGTAGGTACATTCCAGTCGCAGATATGAAAGGCATACAGGTTCTTGTTGACACCACAGCGCCGGATCTGCTTTTCAAGTGCCTGGTCGAACCAGAGGTGGTAGACATCCACCGCCACACCGAGGAAGCCATCATTGAAATATTCTGCCATGTCGTTGGCCTGCTCCATGGAAATGATGGCTGAACGTGTGTCTGCATACATGGGATGCAGCGGTTCAATTGCCAGGCGCACCCCCAGCCGGGTTGCTTCAGGCAATATCGCCTCAATGCCTGCCTGGATCTGCTTCCGGGATGTTGATAATGGTTGTCCCGGTTCAGCGCCGCAGACCAGCACCAGGAGCGGGATCTCCATTTCGGCAGCTTCCTGCAGCAGCGCCAGGTTATTTTCGATAGCGGCTTTCCTGCGGGTGGTATCCACCGAGGGAAAGAACCCTCCCCGCACGTATGAGACGGCAGTTAATCCGTTTATTTCCAGGTGATGCCTGACATCTAGTGGTGCGATCCCCTCAACCGCATCCCGCCAGATCGATATCCCTCTGATCCCGTAGCCGGCATATTTGGCACATGCCTCTGAAAATCCCAGTGGTTTGGTAGTGATGGTATGCACGCACAGCTTATCCAGGGTATTGATCTTCGTTGACATTTACAGGTTATTTTAAAGCGTTGGAATCCAGGCAACCGAAAAAGGTGTAGTATTTTTCATTGCCTGCAATGCGTGAAAGATAGAGTGCTGCTTCCCGCATATGGTAATCTCCCCACATACTCGATTCGCTGTGTGCCACAAGGTTTTTGTCAGGTTTGTTGTCCCAGGCATTGGGTTCGTGATAGATCGTGTGGAGCAGGATGCCATGGTGTTGGGGATCCGCTGACAGGTAGGGTTCGTCAAGCAGGGCATGCATCACGGTCAGTCCTGCCTGCCAGTATTTCTTGCTGCGCCCGGCATCCCGTTTTTCCAGGTATTTCCCCAGCCGCAATAGTCCCTGTGCGCCGATTGCCGCAGCTGAGCTGTCGACAGGCTCGTAAGGATTGTACGGATCTGCCTTTTTCTCGAACCGGTGACTGAGCTTTTGGATGTCCGGGGCGCCGGTGTCCCAATAGGGGATCCCGTCGACCGGGGTATTTTCAATATAGAAATCACAGGTCGCCATGGCCGCTTTCAACATGAAATCTTCGATTCCCTTCTTGCCGCCAAATTTAGTGAGTTTGGCTTCAGGCAATTCATCGAACAGTTCCAGCTCTTCTGCGAATCCGCACATGGCCCAGGAAAGACCGCGTGTCCAGGTAGTATACCCGCTGAAACCCTGTTGGGCATTCGGACACCGGTAATTGCCATCATTGATATTGAAGATACTTTCATGTGCTGTTCTTCCCCGAACGTCGTACCCATCCCTGCCTTTGCCGTAATAGACCGAATAATCGGCAGTTGATTTTGCATGCTGAATGGTCCTTTCCAGCAGGTCAATTTGCACATCACCCTCGCCCTGGAATACATGCCCCAGGAGATGACTTACCACGAGGCTCCGGAGGGTCCGGATGGTATCCACGAAGAGGGAATGCGGACCGTTAAATGAATATATAAATCCCCCGTCCCGGGTGCTGGTCCACCGTGCTGCCTGTACGGCACCGCTGATCTTCAGGGCCAGCTCATAGAAATTCCGTTCCCAGGATTGCTCAGGGATTTTCGACTCATTCATCAACCTGAGCAGGTTGCCGTAAGTACTGATGTTGTTGAATCCGTGATCGTGCACACCCATGTGACTGATATGGGGTGCCATGGATCCTACGGTATGTTTCCTTCCATAGTCAAGAAAATATGATTCTCCTGTCCGGTCGTACTGCAATATCGAGGATCCAAACAGGAATCCCTGCGTCCATTCTGTCCATCCGCGCGTGGAGTATTTACCATTGACGGTGAACACTGGTGATCCTTTTGTGAGATCATATTCTTTTTCAATGCGGATGATCTTTTCTCCTGAAAGTGACCAGAACAGGTCCAGTTTTTCCGGGAAATCCTGCGGTTGTATATTAACATCTATATTCATTGCTGCTGAGAAGGTTTATACTAAGGCACTATTCAATAGGATTCGGAAATTATTTCAGAAAACAGCAATTGAATATACATATTTTTCCTGAATCATTCTGATGACAGGGCCTTTTCTTTCAGCAGCAGGATATCGTCCTGGAGCTCATTGATCTGGAAAGTACGCGACATATCTTCGGCGTTTGTGTACCAGGTCGAAAAGACGCCATGCTCTGCTTCAAACAGGTAATCCTGGGCCCGGACGGCTTCCCTGTATGCCAGGTCCAGGTTCCTTATGAACACATCTGTATCTGCCTGGTGTTTGTATGCATACATGTAATGGTACAGGGACTTGCTGAGGTGGGCCATATAGTAACTGTAGATCCGCAGGTTATCATTAAAAAAGAGTTGCGGCTGGTCATCCAGCAGCAACATCATGCGTGAGCATTTTGCTGCCACGGTCTCAAATTTCGGAATGGTCTTCAACATACCATTGAGGATCGCATCCACCTGGTTGCCGGCATTGTTATATGCCGTGTCGATACGAAAAGTGCGTCCCGGAACACTTTCATACCCTATTTTTCGCAGGGGATTCATATCGATTTCCGCCTCAAAGAACCGGTCGTAGGTATGGGCAAAAGCCCTGGCATACCTCAGGTCCTGGAAGATAAACTGGCGTTCCAGTCCTTCAAATTCAGATTCCTTGGGAATCCAATAGGCATCGTAGAATTCACGGTACAAGCCTGCAATTTCCCAGGCATATGCTTCCCCAAAATACCTCCTGCAATAATCAAGCATGAATTCATCCGTGCTATAGCTGTCGTAGTCCCATAATAATTTGGCATTTGCCGATAGCTCCAATACAAATTCCCGGTAATTACCTACATTCACAACAGAGAAGAAGAGCGGCGCCTTACTGTTGACGTAACGGTAATTGAACTCCATTTTCCAGGGACTTTCAGCAGGTGCAACGTGTGCCCCCGTTGAAGCGAATCCAAAATTCATGTAATACCCCAGTTTCACATCCTGCCCTCCCTCGAAATTGACAATATCGTCATAGGGATAATGATCCCTGCGTCCGGCCACAAAGGTGTAGATCATATTCTTGCTGTCGGGCGGTTCCAGGTAGCCTTTTGCCATCAGGATAGCGAGCTCATCGTAAAAGGTGATCCGCGCATAAGGCTCCTCTTCACCGGTTACCTCCCTGATCATATCATATTGAATCTGCAGCATCCGGTTAATCACCTCCGCCCGGGGTTTCATATCTTCCGGGGCATCTTTGAAAATACTCCAGAAAGGCTGATCCACTTCACCCCTGAATGCAACGCACCACAGGTTGTCAATATCATTCCTGTGCACGGTCTCCGCGTTATACCTGAAAAAATCAAGCAATGCCTGTTCGTTGGAAAGGAGATATTCGGGTGGTTCCATATTGCGTACCTCCCTCCAGTAGTCGTCCCAGGTGCTGAAAGAAGTATTCAGGCCACTGGTATGGTGTGAGGTGATCACCAGCCCGTATTTTGCGATAAGGTAGGCGTAATCGGTCAATTGGTAACCCGGCAGGATGGTCGAATAGGTTTCAATCGTGTTGATCTTCAGCCGCAGCGCTGTCTCCAGCCAGATATTCTGGTGTTCTTCCGAGGCTCTTTTCCATGGATTGAAAAAATCCTGGTCCCCCGGCAACAGGCTTCGGTAGCGCACCTGCGGCGATCTGTAATAGCTGTCAAAGTCTTCTGGCACCTCGATGTGCTCTTTTGGGACCGGTACCCAGGAACTCCAGTATTTCAGGGGCGGGACACCCAGGATCTCTTCTGCAAATGTATAGATGGCGAAGATCGTCCCCCGTAGGTCATACCCCAGGAGATAGACCCGGTTGGATGCTTCGTCTGCATACACACGGTGTGATTCAAATCCATCCAGAGCCTTCTGGTGTGCTTTCGGCAATTTCAGCTTTCCGGTACCTGCATTCACAATTACGATTTCCGTTTCTGTCAGGTCACGGTTCATACTGTGCACCAATCCTGGTCCCATATCCGGTTCGGAACCGGTACCCAGCACACTGTTCAGATCCTTCACCAGCGCATTGACAGCGAGGTGCAGGGGATCTTCCTCCTGTTCAGCAACCACGATCCTGATGTTGCCTGGTTCCAGGACGACCTGTGCATGGGTGGGGATGTGCAGAAACAGGAGTACCACTAAGAAAGCAGTCCGCAAGATTTGAAAAACGGTTCGGTACTTCATTTTCTATGTTGTTTGGATTATTTACAAGTAATTATTCGTGCTTACTTTCTTTCGGGCATCGTGGAAGTGAAGGGAATCTCTCCCCGCAGCATCTTACCTGCCATTCCGGTCAGCCAGAGATAATGATCTGATGGAATTCCTTCCTCGTAAGGCACAAATACGCTTTCCCCGACCGGAACTTCATGGGCGTATTTCATGATGGCAGTTGCTTCATCGATTTCATCGAACATTGCGACATACAGCATTTCTGCACCGCTTTCTATGGCACCTGAGATCTGTTTCCAGAAAAACGCCCCTTTGTCACGTGGGATTTTATTGGATTTATCTCCTTTCATATTGTGCCAGGAAAATCCCGGGAACACAGTCGGGGCATAGGATTTCCCGTGTGCTTTGCACCATTTTACATCCTCCACGATCTCTGTTTGCCGGTACTCCTCGTAGGAGTCGGTATTATACCGTCCAACCAGCCAGGGATGGATAACATCCACGTTCCTGAGCACATCATGGAGCCTGGCATCACCGCGGGTGTCTGATCCGAGTGATCTCCAACGTGATGGAATGCCCAGGTGGACAGCACATCCCCCGTATTCATTGTCATTTTTTACAAAATCAATGATGTCGTATATCTCGGGTATGTGGCCATGTTCCCGGGTTCCGGAGCTGATTCCCCAGAATGCCACCAGCGGTTTATCATTATGAAACAGGTAGGTGGTTTTTTCTCCCTGGTTGGTCAGCTGCAGATCATCCACCAGGTGTTTCCAGTCTTCAATCACCAGATCGTACCTGCTGTCGTCCATGCTGCCCAGGTCATACATCATGCAAATAGCGACCCCATACTTATTCGCGGCTTTGATCGCCGAGCGAAGCACTTTGTCATTGTGATTCATCCGGTTTTCGCTGGTTAGTACAGAAAAGAAGCGTTGCATGAACACACCGTCGATCCCATATTCCTTCATCCAACGGAAATGCAGATCTACCGTGCTTTCATCGTAGGAACTGAATACGTAGGCATGTGTTCCGTCTGCATAGGTGAAGGGAGTCTTATACTTTACCTTGTATTCGTCCATTTCCGGCCACAGGTCAATGGTACAGCTTCCATCTTCAAATTTCGCATTCTTTGCATAATGTGTCCAGCCCCTGTCGGCGCCGTCGCCTTCGCAGTTGAACCAGCCCTGGTACCCGGCCATTACCAGTCCCGTGTAACTCATGAATTTACTTGAAGGTGCATGTTTTCGTTGTGCCGGAGCAGCTTTAAAAACTAACGTGATCGCTATCGCAACCAAATACATTCTTTTCATCATAGTGGTATACTTTTTATGTAATGATATGTGCAGGACAGCCATGATATTTTTCAATTTATGACTGTCAGGATAAATGAAGAATTAATAAACAGTTAACAGCAATATTAAATTTCATAAAAGGACCAGTAAAGTGGCCAGAAGTATTATTTTGCTTTGAATCCTTGATCTATTTTTATAAATTTCGCTTCGCTCAAAACGTTTTTTTGGTACTGAATGTCCCTGGTTGGAGGAAACAAAGCATGAACTTGATGAAAAGTTGCTTGAAGGTGCAATATGCATTCCGGAACTTGTATCTGTTACGGTTGTTACTTGTAATGATTCTTCCGGGTATGCTGTTGCTTTTTCAATCTGCACCTGCAATTGCGCAGGATTACGGACTCGGGTTTGCCGGTCAGCCTAATTCAAAAGACCGGAGAACACAACTTAACCTGTTCCCGGAAAGTTATTTTTCTTTTAACAATGCCTTTGAACTATCCTTTCAGCTCCGCATTCGCGACGAACGGCCCATGACTTTCGGATATGTGTTTCGTATTGTCGATATCAACAACAACAATGTTGACCTTATCTTTAATGGCCCCAGGTCCAGCAGCCTCCAGGTGGTCTATGGCAACAAGCTAACAAGTATTTCCGCACCTTTTACCGACTCCACAATTTACAGGGACTGGAATACGGTCAGTATCCGGCTCAATACAAAAAACCAAATTGTTCAGTTGACTACACAGGATACTACGTTTACTGAAACTGGTATTCAACTGGCAGGTAAGATCAAGATCTTCTTTGGGCGGAATACATTCAACCCGGTTCAAACGACCGATGTGCCTACCATGGATGTGAAGGATATACAGATCCGGAAACGGAACAGAATTGTGCATCACTTTCCCCTGGATGAACTGGAAGGAAACACAGTTCATGATTTGATGTCCAATCACAGCGCAACGGTTCAAAATCCAATGTGGATCCTCCCGAAATATCACGACTGGCAAGTGCACTTTTCAACGATTCTGCATGGATTCGCACCAGTGTGTTATGATTCGCGGGGGGAACAGGTATTTATGGTAGGGGATGAACAGATGAAGATATTTTCTGTTGTTAAAGATTCCATCCGGACCATGGATTATGCTTCCAGGTTCATGGCACTGAATACCGGGAGTCAGCTCGTTTATGATACCTATAATGACAGGCTGTTGTGTTACAACCTGGCTTACAGGACCGTTTTCTATTTTGATTTTGAAGACCTCAGATGGAAGGAAATATTTAATGGCCCGGACAATCCATTTCGGTTGTGGTTCCACAATAAATATTATGCTAATAGTGACAGTCTGCTCTATATATTTGGAGGATACAGTCAGCATACCTATTCGAACCTGGTATTGCGATATGATTTTGGAGCGCATACCTGGGATACCATTCCCATCAGTGGGGATGTCTTCTACCCGCGCATGCATGCTGCACTGGGAGTCCTGGAGGATACGGTTTACATCCTGGGAGGCTTTGGCAGTACTGCCGGCGACCAGGTGGTGAATCCAAGGCACTATACCGACCTGCTGGCGTTTTCACTGGAAGCAAACAGGTTTATTAAAAAATATGATTTCGAAGCCCCCACAGATGATATTGATTTTGCCCACTCCATGGTATTTGACCGGCATGAAAGATCATATTATGTCCTGGCATCCTCGATTTTTCAATACGAATCCTATTTACAACTTTTAAAGGGGAGCCTCTCCGGTTCGGAATTGAAGTCCATGGGAAATAAAATCCCCTACCTGTTTCACAATGAAAATTCATTCTCAGACCTGTATTTCTCAAGATCTTCGAAGCAGCTTATTGCAGTTACCTCACTGGCCGACCGGGATAAGAATGAAACAGTATTCCAGGTATATACCCTTGCTTTTCCTCCGAACCCAACGGTAGAAGAACGTACCACCGGAGCGGAGCTTTTCGGAACAAAGTCCTGGTTTATTTTCATCCTGTTCCCGGCAGCGATCCTTTTGCTTGTTATTGGCATTTGGTTCTACAAAAGAAACAGGCGGTTGAACCGGGGATCTGCGAAGGCGCATTCAGAAGCAGCACAAAATGGATCTGTTCGCGAACTTACCAAACATACGTCCACGAAAAAATCGCCGAATTCAATTTTATTTTTTGGTGGTTTCCAGGTGATTAACAAAAACGGGGAAGACATTACCAGGAAATTTTCACCCCTGGTAAAGGAGCTGTTCCTGCTTATTTTTCTGTATTCAGTGAAGGACAAAGGAATATCTGTACCCCGATTAACGGAATTGCTCTGGTTCCCGATGGATGCAAAGGCAGCGAAAAACAACCGTGCCGTAAACATCGCCAAGTTGAAACACCTTTTATCTGAAATAGAAACCTGTGAATTGACAAGAAAAACAGAATACTGGAAGATATTATTCGATGATACACAAGTATACAGTGATTATTTTGTTTATTTTAATTTAACGGCTGAAACAGATAACCTGTCAGAAAGTGAACTGGAAAAGCTGCTGCGGATCATCAAAGCAGGACCGTTGCTTGGAAATGCCACCTATGAATGGCTGGATGAATTCAAACTGGAATGTTCCAACCGCATCACAGATGTACTGATCAATTACCTGGAAAGGGAAAAATCATCTATCCCACCGGAGTTGATGGTGCGCATTGCAGATGCGATCCTGGTATTCGATATCATGCATGAAGAAGCAATCAGTATCAAGTGCAGGGCATTGACAGCACTCGGAAAACACAGCCTTGCAAAGGAAATATTCAATAAGTTCCGCAGGGATTACCAGGCATTATACGATGAGCCTTATGATCACTCATTCCCGGAAATAATCAGGTAAACCAGGGAGAGCGTTAAATAGTTCCTTGCGGCATATGACCGGAAGTTACACATGTGGACGCACAACGTTCTGTTTCCTACATATCTCTATATGATCAGTGGTATTCGTATGCCTGGTTGAACCAGTCCGATCAGCATAGGTATTAGAAAAAAGTTAGAATTTTATCACACGATTAAGGTGTTTTTAACCAATTTTTAAGGTTTAGTTGTTATTATTGACAGAGTGAAATAGCAGCGCATTATGAAAAAAATCCTGTTCTGCATACTTATATTAAGCCTTACCAGGGTAAATGCACAGCAGCCCAATATTGTGCTAATTGTAAGTGACGATCAAAGTTTTAACAGCATTGGATATACCAGTCACGGACAGGTATACACCCCAACCATAGATATGCTGGCTGCCAATGGAATGATTTTTACCAATGCACACCATCCTGTAACCGTTTGTTCCCCATCGCGCTATGCCATGCTGACAGGAAAGTTTTCAGGGCGCTGCGAAGGGGAGAATTACCTTGAAAAATTTCCTCCCGGGACGCTGACCAGGACAGAAAACAGCTGTGAGTTGCGCCAGGACGAAACACACCTGGGGACCATATTAAAGGCAAACGGGTATACGACCGGCTTTGTGGGGAAATCGCACATCACCGAGCATGACATCCTGAAAAAGGCAAATTGGGCCTCCTACGGTCTTCAGAGCTATGACCAGGCAGCGGACCCCTATGATCCTTCCGTAAGCGCCAGGATGAAGCACAATCATGACATCTACCAGGAGATCGTACGTTCCTACGGGTTTGATTACGCGGATGGAATATACATGGGAAATGTCAAGGAACTATGGAACGATGCGCTCAATATTCATAACCTGGAGTGGACCGTCGACAAAGCACGGAAATTTATTGAACAGGAGAAGGACAACCCCTTTTTCCTGTATTTTGCCACTACCCTCCACCATGGGCCGGTACCATGGGCCAACAGAGATGGTGAATACTGGAGCAGCTTTGATGCGGATCCGAAACTTACAGGGGAAGGGTATGTAGACACTACCTGGGACTTTATGCCGGCGAGGCAGGCGATCCAGGACAAATATGTCAATGCCGGTTACCCGGAAAGAGATGCGTATTGCCTGTTGCTTGATGAAGGTGTGAAAGCCATCTACGATAAGATCGCAGCGCTGAACCTCGATGAAAATACCCTGATTATTTATATGCCTGATCATGGCATGTGGAGGCATGGAAAAGCAACTTTATACGACTATGGGTTGAAGGTACCGATGTTCATGTACTGGAAAGGCAAGATTATAGAGGGATCTGTGTATGATGGGCTCATTCAGACAATCGACTTCCTGCCGACGATCCTTGACTTTGCAGGTATTGAACTCCCGGAGGGGTATGAAACAGATGGGATGAGCCTGAAAAACATTATTGAAACAGGGTCAGGTGAAGCACATAGCTCACTTTTCGGAGAACTCGGTTATTCCAGGGGAGTTAAAACAAAAGACTGGAAATATATTGCGGTCCGTTACCCGGAGGAGGTACAGGTTAAAATTGACAACGGTGAGACCTTCCCGGGCTGGGAGGACAGGGTCCTCGAGTATCCGTATCTTACCAACAATAAGCACCTTGGATACCATGCGTCCAGGCAAAACCCGCACTATTTTGAACTGGATCAATTGTATGATCTGAATGCCGACTCGGCAGAAACAGTGAATGTGATCGATCAGCATCCCGAAGTGCTTCAGCAAATGAGGGAACTGCTCTCCGAATACCTGCTTTCTTTTGAAAACAGGCCCTTCAGGGAATTTACACTGACGGCTTCCGATCCCCCTGCCAGGGCAATTACACCCGCTCCAGGAAATGGTTCCGGAGATGTAAAAACGGACTCGAAACTCCGCTGGACAAGCGAGTATAAAGCAACTACCCACGATGTCTATTTCGGAAAAACGGACCCACCCCCATTTGTGGGAACACAGGAAAGTACAACATTTGATCCGGGTGCATTGGAAGGCGCAACAACCTATTACTGGCGGATTGATGAAAAGAATGCAAACGGCACCACACAGGGCCATACCTGGTCATTTACTACAGGTTCTTCCCTGGCAGCTGTTCCTGAAAACCCATTCCCGGAATTCACCGCAACCCATGTGCGAAAGAATACTTTGCTGAAATGGGACCCGGCAGCAAATGCAAAATATTACAAGCTCTACCTGGGGGAAGGCACTCCCGGGCATGTTGCCGACCTTACAGGGGAACAGTATGACCCGGGCTATTTAAAAAGCAATACCACCTATTTCTGGCGGGTGGATGCCGTAAATTCGAACGAAGTGGTAACCACGGGCACACCATGGGCCTTTACGACAGGATATGGAAATATTGCACCGGGAGCAAGTATTACTGTTTCGGGTACTTCAGATGAACAGGATTTTGGCGGACAGAATGTCAGCGACGGGATCTTCCTTGTGGGTAACATCGGGGAATGGAGATCCGGTGGTGAACCAAATCCATGGCTGAAACTTACATGGAGTGAAAGTGCCGTCGTGGACCAGGTCAACCTCTATGACCTGGTGGGTGCCAGTGCGCAGATTCTTGAGGGTGAGATTGCATTTAGCGATGGCAGCAGTATATCCACAGGAACATTGCCTTCGAACGGAAGTTTAAAGCGCCTTGACTTTTCACCCAGGGAGATCAATTCACTGCAACTGACCATCAAGGATGGAATAGGGGTGACCGGGCTGGCGGAGATCGAGGTATATGATACAGTTATGTATACTTCTACCCAGGCCATGCAGCGTGAATTGCAGTATTTCCGCATTCGGCCCAACCCGGCTCCGGACCAGCTGGTTTTCTTAAGCGGGCTTTCAGGAGAAGATATCAATTTGATCTATATATATGGTGTGGACGGGAAGCTGG
>CAZOXI010000046.1:0-11927 GCA_964583445.1 uncultured Bacteroidaceae bacterium
CCGTGCTCTTGGCGAACTGATGCTAGGCATACTCTGTGGGCCGGTCATTGTTATAACCCGTTGCCCGTGGCAGATCGGCTTTCAACACATTGTTGGATGCAGGACGTGGGTGTATGTTGATATTTGTTCTTATGTTTCCGGGAATCGGATCAAACAGGTATGCATCTCCGTTGATCATCTCCACATTCGCTGATGTGCTGTTGTTTTTAACATCCAGATTGCGATCATATCCGGAATTCACCGACTGTAACGTGTTCACGTCTTCACCCAGGAACACATGGCCTGTGGGTTTATCAAAATTGCTCTGACTGAGCAGCACGTTGCCATTGTTGATGGTAAGCGCATAGTCGGGGTATTCGCTGAACGTACAACTTTCAAAAGAGATGACTCCGTCACTTCCATCACTCACGACCGGACCGGTGAACTCCACACCGTTGAATTGCACGGAAGTTTTAAAATCATCATAGAAATAAACTGCATTGTCTCCTCTTTCGGCTCCAAATGTGGAATTGGAGATCAGCAAACCGTATGGATTGACCTCCTGGACATACAAACCGCTTTGGCAATTATCGATATGAATATTGTAAAACTGCGCGTTTGGCGCGTTGGGGAAACCAGGTTCCCTGCCGATCCACATCCCTGTTTTGTATCCGGATACATCCAGGTAAGACACATACTCCCAATCAGAGCGGTGCATCTTGAATCCTGTGCCGTTTTCGCGCGTATAAAGGGTTGCTTCGGCAAGGGAAGGTGCACCCGCAAGTCCTGAATTTGCCCAGTATTTCGGGTTGATCTTCACATTTTCAATGCGCCCGATGTCGGTGCACACATGTACCTCGATACCGGTATTGAGGGCCGTGATGTAGCTGTTCAGCACATAATGCAATTCGCTGGGGGCGGAATAGAATCCGTTATAGGTGTTCACGAGTGTCACATTCTCAATGGTCGCACAATCGCCATCTGTCTGGAAAAAGGTCCATGGATAGGGCTGTATATCATTGATCTCTTGCTCAGGATACCAAACGGACAAATTGGTTACGCCGGTTCCCTCGTTCATCTCAATGAACCTGTCGGCGATACTGGTGTAGGCCGTGCGAAGGGCATTTCCCGCCTGCGCATCGTTCCACCAGCTTTCCACCGTTCCATTGGCATTGGGTGCATTCTTGCCCACGCGTACTTCGAGGATGGTTCCCAGCACCTTTCCACCATATGCTTCAGGATCTGCCCAGTCACCGCGGAGCTGCACACCTCGTGGAAGCTTCAGGCCATATTTATACGCAAAATCTTTCCGGGTTTCCTCTGTGCCCTGTCGCACCCTGACGTTTATGGAGGCTGTTTGCGTGCTGTGAAATTCATAATTACCTGCCGGGATGTACACCACGCCACCACCGGAGTTATACGCGGCATCAATGGCAGCCTGGAAAGCCGGCCGATTGTCGAATCCCGGCTCCGCTTTCGCGCCAAATTGCGGATCAGTCACCACGAAATCGGAGATCACCCAGTCTTTGGTGGGATATACCGTGGTGATGCTTTGTTCGATCGCAGGCCGGTGATTTTTCACTGGCTGGTCACGCGATATCGGTTGGTCACGCAACATTGGCCGGCCACTTGACACTGTCTGGTTACGCGAAATGGATTGGTTACCCGACAGGAGTTGGTTACTCGACAGGAGTTGGTTACCCGGCAGGAGTTGGTCACGCGAGATGGGTTGATCACCCGACTCAGGTTGCGCGTAGGACATTGGCTGTGCACCTGCCCCGGCCTGTACACCTGCCCAGGCCTGCGCACCTGCACCTAACTGGGCATTTGCGATGTTCGCAGAAAACATGACGGCTATGGTGATATGAACAATTAAGACCAATTTGCTCCACTTTGATGTTTTTGTCCTGGTAAATGCTGCGTTACTCATATGTATAGTTTTTGTTTTTATGATTATATGATCCCTTGTTTTCGATCAATTATTCCACCCTTTCAGATCAATTATTCCACCCTTTTCAGATCCAGGTCGTGGAAATCAAAGCTGAAGTCGATATTCGGGGAGATTCCTTCCATGGTAATGCCCACCGGTGTTCCTTCAGGATCGAGGCTGAAGGTTGCAAAGGCACTGCACTCCATGTCTGTATATTCCCATTGGATGGCAAATGTGGTCACTTTATAGAACAGCATCTCACCATTGAGCTTGGGTGACCTGAGCGACCGGATCATCAGGTGTTCCTCCCCGTTGTCCTTTTCCAACCAGATCTCCATTTTTCCGAACCAGTCATCTTCGTACATGCCGGTATATTTTGAAAGATCACGTTGCTCCTGTTTTGCCAGCTCGGTGGTTGCCCAGACAGCGTTGAGCACAGAGTCCGCTTCTTCCTTCCCGGAATCAATCCTGCTTTTTGCGAAACCGTTCCGGTCCATCGGTTCTGCGCCTGTAAAACCGTCCAAAATATTTTGCGCCAGGGTGTAATACGTCAGTCCGCCGGGCAATGTATTGGTCAGCACCACCACCCCGGCGTTCAGTTCCGGGACCATGGCTGTTTTAGAGAGCATCCCGGCAAGTCCGCCGGTATGACTCACCACGGTATATCCATTCATATCGCCCAATACCCACCCCAGTCCGTAGGCATTTAAATGACTACCATAACGCTCATCTCCGCGGGCATTATACCCGATCACAGTATGCGGATACCACATCTCCTGCTGGGCTTCCGCTGAAAAAAGTTCTTTTTCCAGGTCCGGGCCAAATTTCCCTTCATTTAACTGTACCAGCATCCATTTGGCCAGGTCACTGACACACGCCCAGATCCCCGCTGCAGGGTTGGTCAGGTCCTGGTCGTAGAAGCTCACGGTCCTGATTTCACCGGTTTCCGTTGAATGGGGCGTTGCTATGTTGGACCGGTTACTGATCCTGCTGTATGATGCTGCAGCATGCTTCATTCCCAGCGGTTGCATCATTCGCGTTTCAACGAAATCTTCCCAGGACATGCCGCTGGTCCGGGCCACCACCTCCCCTGCTACGATATAGAGAAGGTTATCGTAATCATATTTCGTGCGGAAATCAGACACCTGTTCCTGGTACTGGAAACTCCTGACCACATCATCGATAGTAAAATCTGTCCCATCGGGAAAGATCATCAGGTCGCCCGCGCCCAGTCCGAGCCCGCTGCGATGGGTCAGCAGGTCCACGATCGTGAAATTCGCGGTGACATACGGATCGTACATCCGGAATTCAGGGACATGATCAATCACCCGGTCGTCCCAGTCCAGTTTCCCCTCATCCACCAGGATGGCCAATGCCGCTGCCGTGTACGCCTTGCTATTTGAAGCAATGGCAAAGAGGGTGTTTTCATCCACTGGCTCCTGTGTCTCGATGGACCGGACGCCATACCCCTTCTGAAAAACCATCTCTCCATCCTGGACAACGGCCACAGCAATGCCTGCCTGCGGGGAAAGCTCCATGGCAGCGGCAACGATGGAATCGACCTGGTGTTCCGTGAGCGGCTGCGCTCTGATGGAAAGGCCGGCGACTGCGATAAAGAATATGACCGGGATCATTCGAAAAAGGAGCTTTGGGAGTGCTGAGGATGCGCGCCGGAATATTGCGGACCGAAATGTTGAAATGCGGAACCCCGTGGATAGGAACATTGCCATCAGGCCTGCTCTGGAGTGGTCGGTGATGGAGTGGCCGGTCGTTGAACGATCGGTTGCTGGCTGGTAAGACATGAGCCCGGAGATATGCTTGTTTTTCATCATGTATATTTTAGAAAATAAATATACTGAAAAATCAGGGTTTTTATTTTTTCCGGCTGGTTTAAAAGAAACGGGCTAAAATATTTAAAGCTGTAACATGTGTTGAAAAAAACCATTGGTTCTGGAATCGGCATTCCGTGGTCTTCTATAATTCCACATTGATATTCAGTTTGCCTCCAAGACCGGATTCGACAATTCTTCGAAGGGTGGAAATCCGCAGATCACTCGAAGCACCCTCTATTTTGGCGATGTAAGCACGACTTACATTCAGCTTTCGTGCCAGTTCCTCCTGCGTCATATGGGCATTCAGTCGAGCCGATCGGACAAGCTCTGCTACCATATATGCTTCAGCTTTTTGTTCGAACGATTTACGCTCCTGCGTACCTGCCTTTCCATATTTCCTGTCGAAATGCGCATTGATGGTAATCACCTCATTTTTAGTTCGATTTGTTCTCATAATACTTTTTCCTCAAAGTTTTAGCACGTTCAAGTTCTCTCCTGTTTATTTTCTGAGATTTCTTCTGTATGCCATGTAACAGAATCACAACTTTACCTTTATCAAAAAATGAGAATATCCTGTATATATTACTCTTGTACTCTATCCTGATCTCAAAAATACCATCTCCCAGGTGGTTAAAAAATTTTCCGGGAATAGGATTAACAGAAATAATGATCTGCAATACATAATCGACCTTATCCTGCAGGTCCTTTTCTAGACCATCGTAAAAATCCCAAAAATATGCGCCGAAAGGTATGAGTGTCCTGTTTGTGCTCATGCAAATGTAACTAATTAGTTACGTACTTAGAAATATTTTCCGGAAAATCGTTGGCTTATTACTTTTATTAATGTGATGACTTGCCTGGATTTTTTACAAAAAGTAAGATTTTGCTCCTGAATCTGTATTCGATATAAATGAACGATATTGTTCATTGGTAATGAATTATCTAAGTTGCCGGGAAGGCATTATCGTCACCCTCACACAGAAAGACACCCTTGAGAAGAACGGAACCAGGATCCCGGTAATCCCCTTTCATGAATTTAGCCAACCTGGATTGTAAATTGCGACCATGGGCTGGGAATAGACTCATCACCGCGTGATTCTCACCCCCATGTTGAAAGATGATCCGCTTAATACAAAAACCCGAACAGCCACAACGGGATCCCATGCCTGTTGTTTCATGAAATCCTGTTCCTCCCCATTGAAACTTAACAGCGCCGGGTTCTTCATCAGTTTATGGATCAGGCCGTCCTCCCTGAACACCCTGTGGATCACGAACTGGCCCTTCAGTCTGGCCACTTCTCCCTTTTTAAATTTGTAAAGCACCGCCTGGTACCAGCCAAACTGCGTGTTCATCTTCTTTTCCAGCCAAGCCACTGAACTGCTAATGAAATTGAAGTTTCGCCGGGCTGTTTATAGTATGATAATTAGTCATGGCCCCTCCTGTCAATCCAGCCTGAGTAACCACACTTTCATGACCGGATTGCTAAAACTGTATGTGGCATCCGATTTATGGATCAATGCTTTCTTTTGCAATGCTTTCAGCGCTTCATTCAATGTTGAACTCACCGGCAACCGGTACTTTTCACGTGCATCTTCCGAGAAGATCCCTTCCTCCTGAATGTTGGCCAAAGCCTGAAGGACAACCCGTTGTGCATTGGTAAGCTGATCGAAGATGTCCTGGAAAATATCTGCCTGTGACCGGATGATTTTACTAAGCCACAGCTCCTCAAACCCTTCTGCCTGTTGGTCATGACCCTTCTCAATAAGATCAAAAACTACCGAGGCAA
This sequence comes from uncultured Bacteroidaceae bacterium, assembly GCA_964583445.1. Taxonomy (GTDB): domain Bacteria; phylum Bacteroidota; class Bacteroidia; order Bacteroidales; genus M55B112. The sequence continues at coordinate 5,528 of CAZOXI010000046.1, forward strand.
AGAATTGTGTATAATGCGGCTGACAATCGGATCTGCTAAGTATTGAATGTATCGTCTGTTCGTGGATGGTCAGCCGCTTCATGCTAAATTTTTCTTTGATGAATTGAAAGAGTTCGTCATAACCGATCACCGACAGGTTCATCTTAACGGCAAACTCGTAAAAAGGGGAACGGGCAGATGCGAAAATATCTTCCATCATCGATTGCTTACTGCCAAGGAAGATATACGAAACCTGCTGGTGCCTCTGAAATGAAGACCGCATCCAGTTCAGCAAAAAGGGGTCGATTCGCTTTATTTCCTGGAATTCATCAAATGCAATGCACATACGCTTACCTCTTTGCGGCCGGAGCCTATTTGGAATTTCAAGTATTGTTTCAATGTCAGCCTCCTGCTCTATTCTATTCACATGCAAGGAGAAAGATGGATTACCGAATTCATCAAAAGATACCCCCGGGGATAGATTTTTAAAAGTAGTGGCGAGTTTTCCTGTGAGTTTTTTAATATCGTCTTTCCAGTTGAAAAGATTTTTTGCCAGGGCTTCTGAATATTTCCTGCTGAAATCGTCCAGCGATTTGATGTTATAGAGGTCAACGAAGATACAGGTTGCCGATCCCATCTCCCTGAACACCTTCTCAACAAGGGAGGTTTTTCCGTATCTCCTGGGAGAAAACAACCATGTGGAATACCCGTTCCTGATCTGGTTCTTCAAAAAAGCGATCTCCTGCTTCCTGTTACAGAATGCATCGTCATCAATGACCACACCAAACTGAAAAGGGTTTTGTGACTGATTTTTCTTTTTATTCATTGCTATGTCGTATAATTACGTGTCGTAATATTACGTGTCGTAAATATACGAAATGAAATGATCAAATACAAGAATAACCGCTGTTATAAAGTAATATCTTATCAGGTTTCTGGAGCCTTGTGATGCCTTTTGCCTGTTTGTATACTGAATGGATCAACTCAGCCTCTTCCAGGTAATGAATATCGGTCAGCAGGGTATTCCTGTTGATGCTCATTCGCTCTGCCAGTTTCACAATGTTTGGAATGAATGGGGCCGACTCCGCGATGATCATCAGGAGTGCTTTGAGATTACGCGCGTACAGCACATCCACACCCCGAAGCAGTGGCAGTTCCACTTCTATAATGTATTTGATGATAAATCTGAATACTGTAGCAGTATCTGATAAAAACGGAATCTGCTGAGGGCATTACAACATTACGTATTATTACGTGTCGTATCATTACGAAATGGCATTATGCCCAGCAGGCACAAAATCATTCAACTTGTTACCCCTGAAGAACCCTGGCTTCATCCACCAGTTGCATGTGGTCCATCAGCACTGGTATGATTAACCACACTTTCATTACCAATAGTTATAAATAAATGGTATTATTTTACACAATATTTTGTATATTTGTATACTTTATTACACATTATCATATGACATGAAAAGAAAAACAATCCTCTTGCCAAAACAAAAAAGGGTCCTGGAAACACTTGGGGAAAACATCAGGTATGCCAGGCTACGGAGGAAACTGAGTTCAGCACAGGTAGCTGAACGAGCGAATATCTCAAGAAAAACACTGTATGAAATTGAAAAAGGGAGTGCTTCCGTTGGGATGGGAGCCTATCTGCAGGTGTTGCTGGTATTGGGACTTGAAAATGATCTTGCACTGGTGGCAAAAGATGATGCCCTTGGCCGAAAAATTCAGGATGCCCGGCTGACAGTTAAAAAGAGAGCTCCAAAAAAAATTAAAACGCAAGAAAGCGAATGAATACGCAGAAAACAATATATGTATACGCTGATTGGGTTGGACTGAACGGTGCGAAGGCACTGGGAGCATTACATGTGGGGCTGACCAGGGGAAAAGAAATCTTTAATTTTGAATATAATGAGGACTGGTTGCGGTCCGTACCTGCCCAGGTATTGGATCCGGACCTTCGCCTGTACAGTGGCCCACAGTATTTAAGCGAAAGCAAACAAAACTTTGGTGTTTTCCTTGATTCGTCACCCGATCGGTGGGGCAGGCTGCTAATGAAAAAAAGAGAAGCCGCATTAGCCAGAAATGAAGATCGCAGTCCCAACAAGCTGTATGAATCCGATTTCCTGTTGGGGGTATTTGACGGGCACCGAATGGGGGCTCTAAGGTTTAAGCTTGATCCTGATGGGGATTATCTTGACAATAACAGGACCATGGCTTCACCTCCATGGACCAAACTAAGGGACCTGGAATATGCAAGCCTTCAAATTGAATCAGATGATGATTTTAGAGACCCGGAATACTTGAAGTGGCTGAAACTGTTGATAGTCCCGGGATCCAGCCTGGGCGGCGCGCGTCCCAAATCGGGTGTATTGGATGCACATCATCACTTATGGATAGCAAAATTTACCGGCAAAGCAGACCAGCTTGATGTCGGGGCATGGGAAATGGTAGTCCATGAACTTGCACTTCAGTCAGGAATATCTGTCCCGGAGGCCCGGATTGAAAAATTTACCAGTAAGTTCCACACTTATCTCAGCAAGAGATTCGACCGGACGGATAACGGGCAGAGAATCCACTTTGCTTCTGCGATGACAATGCTGGGTTACACTGACGGAGCGAGCCATGCTGATGGAGTGAGCTATCTTGAGATCGCTGAGTTTATCATGCAGCACGGAGCCCGCGTAAATGAGGACCTCAGAGAGCTATGGAAAAGAATCGTCTTTTTTATCTGTGTATCAAATACAGATGATCACCTGAGAAACCATGGGTTTATCCTTACAGATGCCGGATGGGTACTCTCTCCTGCATACGATATCAATCCGGACGCATCAGGATCAGGACTCAGCCTCAATATTTCAGAAGACGAGAATGTACTTGAACTGGACCTAGCAAGGGAAGTAGCTCCGTATTTCCGGGTCGATCCAACAGCATCCGAAAAACTAATCAAATCCATCACTTCCGTAGTTAAAAAGTGGAAATCCGTTGCCACGGGAATTGGAATCCCGGCATCAGAACAGGAACGCATGGCCGACGCTTTTCGCAATGCCGGGATTTAATGTACTTACTTGATCAATTGCAGGTACACCATTATTAAACTTTATGCTCATCTATGCTTATCTTATTAAGCAAACGAGCATCTATCCGTATAATATAGCAATGCGGAATATACCTCACCACAACTGATATAACTCACGACAAATGCGCAATCAGGCTTTCCCTGGCTTCATCCACCAGCGGCATATGAACCTGCAGCACTGGCATGCACCACGATTGTTTCAGGGCATCTTCGGTCAGGGCCAGCAGAAGTTCTGAATGAAGTTCCACCCGCTCGGGCCGGTCCGGCGCTTTGTTCAGTTCCTCCAGCAACTTGTGCCCGACGTGTTCGTACATGGTATGCAGATCCGGCTCCGGGGTCAGCATCGACATCCCCCTGACCATCCCTGTCTCCTTGTCCACCAACAGCAACACAAACGGAAAATATCCCTTCCTATCCTTCTCCTTCACGGGTGCAGGAAGGATGAACAGGTCCACCTGCAAGGTCGCATTTGACACCTTCTTCCGGGAAAGCGCGGCACAAAGATCCCGGTCGTATGTAATGCGATATTCCACCGGTTCGATCCGCTCATAAGGATCCTCGAAATGATTCTCCCAACGCACCTTTCCATTGATGACCACAGGTTTGCGCACAAAAACTTCATCAATTTCGTCAGCTTCATTTTCTTCATCGTCCTCACTATACAGGTAATTGGGATCCTTCAGAGCGACACTGAGCACCTCAGTCACCTGTTCCAGCAACACAGAAAGATCCTGCAAGGTCTCCCCTTCAGGATATACCGGCAGAAAGCCGGGAACCGTCTCAACCAGTTTTGGCCAGTTCCCTTTCCCGCGGAAGGTCCCTCCCGACTGACCAATGGCATCCAGGTCCGCTTTTTCAAGCTCCTCCCGGTCCTGGAATGAGAGCATCAGGTGGGGAATGGTCAGAATGGTCTCTGCCGGCAGCCTGTCACCATATTGCTGCAAATCATAAAAACCAGCCAGCCCTTCATATCCCCTGTAGGCCGAAATAGCAGTAAACTCCCCGTTGTGCCCCATCACGGAAATAAAATATAACCGGTCGGTCCCGGGGATCTGTATCCCGAACAGGTCCACTTCGAAGAGTGCCTTCCAGGGTTCCATTTTTCGAATCTCACGTGCGGCCGCATATATTTTCCTGAATGTTTCCGGCGAAGCTCCGGCGCCGGGCTGCAGCTTTCCGGCTGACTTTTTACCAGGTCCCTTCTGCTTATCAGGTCCCTGCACAGGCCCTTCTCCTGCTCGTCCGATCCCGCCGGGCATCTGTTCAAATTTCGCCAGCACCTGGTCCAGCGCTTCGTGTGCGGTTTCAGGATCCAGGCCCACTTTCTTCGCGGCGGCATCCAGGTCTGGTTTCCTGCCGGCGTTGATTTCCGGCATTACCAGGTTCATCAGGTCATTCAGTTTCGCCACGGTATCTGAAGTCTCGGGATCAGGGGTTTCCTTAAACCGGTCAAAATACTCATTCACCACAATCTCGCGTTTCAGGATCGCCTTGGCCGTGGTAATCATCTGGAGACGAACGGTGAGATAGGGCTGCTCGGGGAATGCATATCCGAACTTATTGAAATTCCTTACCAGGCCACGAAATCCCCGACCGGTCATTGCAGTAAAAAGCAGCAACCGCATCCGCTCATCGTAATAAACCTGTGCAAAATGCGGATGCTCTCCATATTTCTTATCCGTAAACCTGTACACCCCGTTGTCGTATTCCGAACCAAAGGATTTCCGCAGACCGGCAGTATCCAGGGAATCCAGGTCATATTCCGCCATGTAATACATCATTTCATCCTCCTTGTGGAAGGTTCGGGGATAAGCCGCCCCGGAGAGCAGGAGCATGTATGGGAGTGGATTCTTTTCCAGGTCCGCACAGAGATCCCACCCCTCTTCGATTTCCGGATTGTGTTCCATGGCAAAGAACAGGACATCTTCCGCATCGAAGCTCTGGTAAGCCCCGATAGGTCCAAAGGATTGCCAGCAGGAACCGTTGAACCCGATCAGGTTGAGCCACAGCAAAGTATTCCCGGAGGCGTTCAAGTTTGCCATGCCGGGGGAAAATAAGAGGTATTCCTCCTCCCGGAACACATCCCGCATCCGGAAGAATTCTTTCTCCGGCTCCCCGATGATTTCTGCAAAGCTGAAGCGCCATGGGACCGATGCCTGTTGTTTCAGGAAATCCTGTTCCTCCCCTTTGAAACGCTGCAGGGCCGGATTCTTCATCAGTTTATGGATCAGGCCGTCCTCCCGTAACACCCTGTGGATCACGAACTGACCCTTCAGCCTGGCCACATCTTCCTTTTTAAATTTGGAGAGCACCTCCCGGTACCGGCCAAACTGCGTGTTCATCTTCTTTTCCAGTCCCTGGTAGCGTGCTGCATAGTTCAGCAGAAAGTCATCCACCACCCGTTCGCTGATCCTGCTGTTCTGTTCACAAATTTTCCTGAGTTTTGTGTAATCGGTCATATCGGAGTATTGGGTTGATTATTAATTCAGCATACAATTTTACACTTCTGATGTGAAAAATCAAAGATTTATTACCACCGGGAAAGTGATTGCATCGCTCAAACAGTTTGTGTTTGAACCATTTCTTTCAATTTTACAACCGGTATTGTTCACGACAATCTTCCGGGAAACTTCCTCCCTACTGAATGTTGGCCAATGCCTGGAGATAAACTCAGGGCTTCACCTGCACATGCCTGGCGATAAAATCCGGATCAATTTCGATGCCCAGTCCTGGACCAGTCGGAACGGTGATCTTTCCGTCCTCAACCTTCAGCGGGGAGGTAGGACATTCAAAGGGCACATGGGTCCGGTACCCCTTGAATTCATGGTGTGCGCCGGCATTGGGCAAAACGGATACAAAATGGCTGTTGTAGAGGTACCCCAGGGCGCCACCTGACATATGGGGAATACAGGTTTTCCCAAACGCGTCAGCCATGCGTGCCACCTTCATGGAGCGGATAAACCCTCCGAAATAATAGGTGTCCGGCTGAACAATTTCGATGCCATCATTGGCAAGCAGCCACCTGAAATTATAGTAACTGTGGTCCTGTTCACCGTTCGCCACCGGGAGCGTAAGGGCATCAGCTACTTTTTTAATTTCCAGGAAATAATCGAACATCACGGGCTCTTCAAAATACCCGTAGTTATTTTCCTCTAGAATTCTTCCGATCCTGATGGCCCCTTCTGCGTCATAGTAGCCGTTGGAGTCGGCATACAGGCTCCAGTCGCTGCCGTAATGCTCCCGGACCATCGGAACAAGTTGTTCAGATTTCCCCGGCAGTCCCGGGTCATGAATATCGCGACTACCTGCAAACATATATCCCACTTTTATTTTAAT
>CAZOXI010000047.1:0-11675 GCA_964583445.1 uncultured Bacteroidaceae bacterium
GATTATACACCACCCAATTTAAAACGTATCAAATAACAGTTCATTAATAAAAGCTTAATGTCCTGAAATACCAGTCTGTTCAATAGTAAAAAATATTATTTAAAAGATATAACTAACAGAAGTATTTTTGATCTTGTTTTAAACCGCATAATTCACGTTATCGAAGTGAGTTAATAGTGCATTAGATATATTATTGCAAAGAAAATATTCCCAGGGGGCTGAACTCAACTGAAAATGAGGTTTGATCAGACTTATTAATCAAACTTTAATCAGTTATTATTCCTCCATGTTTATTTTGAGTGAAAATATTACATCTGACACCATGAACCATTCTATCCGACATCACAATCAGCGTAGTGATCTTTTAAGCGTCAAAAGGTTTTCATCCAGACTCTGCATCCTGTTGATGACAAGTCTTCTCGTCCTGGTAACTTTCTCCTGCACCACTGAAAACAGAACCGCCGGTAAGGAGGACAACACCCAATACATCGATCCAACCATTGGGAATGTATCGCGTTTCCTCGTTCCCACCTACCCAACATTCCATCTGCCCAACCAGATGCTACGGATGTACCCCGTAAAGTCGGACTATATCTCCGACCAGGTAGAGGCCTGGCCGCTCCAGGTTGCGGCACACAGAAACAAAGGACTGTTCCAGATGAAGGTGGTCAACGGCGAAATAACGCGGGATTCCTGGCGGAAGAAGATGATGATCGATCATGACCTCGAGGTTGTTCAGCCCTGGCATTATTCCACTTACCTGATCGAGGATGATATCAGGGTAAGTTTTACGCCAGGTGCAAAAAGTGGCATCTACAAGATCGGGTTTCCCGGGGACGATGACAGGCATCTTTTATTCAATGGATCGCATCATATGACTGCCGGATCCAATGAAGATGGCACCATACGAATGCAGGAAAAGATCATATACACACCCCGGGGGATCTTCTCGGTACGAAGGGAAATGAATGTTTTTATCCATGCTGTGCTTACCGACGAAGCAGGGCAGCAGGTTGGCGACCTGGAATTGGACAGGTCTGCTGGTCGCCTGGTGATCAGCCTCCCGCCGGAAGCGCCGGAGAATATATTGCTCAAATATGCTGTATCGTACATCAGTGCTGACCAGGCGCGTTATAATTACGAGCAGGAACTGGAGCATGTGAATTTTGATGCATTGGCTGCGCAGGGAAAGGAGACCTGGGAGCAAACGGTCGGACAGATCCAGGTAGAGGGCGGAACAGTAGCACAGAAAAGGACGTTTTATACCTCCCTTTACCGCACCTATGAAAGAATGGTGGATATCAATGAATACGGTCGGTACTACAGCGGATACGATGGGAAAGTGCACGAGAGTGACCGGCCGTTTTACGTTGATGACTGGGTCTGGGATACCTATCTTGCAACACACCCGTTGCGTACGATCCTGGATCCTGAAATGGAGAATGATATGCTCAATTCGTACACATTGATGTACGAACAAAGTGGCTGGATGCCTACTTTCCCGCAGGTTCACGGCAACCATATGTGTATGAATTCCTATCATTCCTCTGCCATTTTTATTGACGGGTACCGCAAGGAGCTGCTGGATTATGATGTGGAGCAAGCCTACGAGGGGATCAAAAAGAACCTGGTGGAAGGCACGTTCATTCCGTGGAGACAGGGAACCCCGCGTCGACCGATCGATGATTTTTACCATGAACATGGGTATTTTCCTTCATTGCGCCCTGGGGAAGAGGAGACCGAACCACAGATGGATGGATTTGAGAAACGGCAGCCGGTGGCAGTCACCCTGGGGATCAGTTATGACTTCTGGGCCTTGTCGGAACTGGCAGATGAACTGGGAAAGCAACAGGAGGAAGAAAAATTTGCTGAAAAGGCAGCGGATTACAGGAATTTATGGCATCCCGGGCAACGCCTTTTTATGCCGAAGGACGATGAGGGAGCATGGATCGATATCGATCCGAAAACAGATGGTGGTCCGGGTTACCGCAATTATTATGACGAGAACAACGGCTGGACCTATGCGTGGGATGTGCAGCACGATATTGAGGGCCTCACAGCATTGCTTGGGGGAAAGGAAGCTGCTGAAGCCCGCCTGGACCAGCTGTTCAGGGAATCTCTGGGCATGCGAAAACGTGAGTTCTATGTACACGGGGCGAACTCAACGGGTATGGTGGGACAATTCAGTATGGGGAATGAACCCTCTTTCCATATTCCCTACCTGTTTAATTATTTCGGCTCACCATGGAAAACACAGAAAAAAACACGGTTCCTGCTGGACGTATGGTTCAAGGACAATATTTTCGGTGTACCAGGTGATGAGGACGGGGGCGGCATGACGGCCTTTGTCGTGTTCTCAGCTATGGGAATCTACCCGGTGACGCCCGGACTTCCATTTTATACCATAACGAGTCCCATTTTCGAAAAAGTGAGTATTGACCTCACCAATGGCAACACATTTACAGTGGTCGCCGATGGAGCAAGCAAAACGAACAAGTACATTCAACGGGCCTTCATCGATGGCAAAGAAATATTCAGTCCGTTTATCACGCACGAGCAGGTAATGTCGGGCGCCACGCTGGAACTCGAACTGGGTGAACTGCCGAATAAGGATTGGGGGACGGATCCAGTGCTTCCGGAAGTTTAATATATGATCTGATCCTGCTTTACATGTCTGATCCCATTTCGAAAGCAGGACCAGGTTATCCTTTAAAATATTGTAGTGGATGGCCCAAAGCCTTACTGTGAATTTATACAGGTTAAGGATTAATTAACCGGTAGTTAATGCCTGAAATGTATTTTACACAATAATTATACTAACGAAGCTACGAAACATACAATGAATAAGTTTGCGCGCATCCTGTTATTTGTCATGTTAGGAGCCTTTTTTTCTCAAAAAGCTGTTGCCCAGGGTGATGCTAAGAAAAACCTGTTGTTCATTATCACGGACCAGCAACGTTACGATGCATTGGGGTATGCCGGGAATGATGTCATTCAGACGCCCAACCTGGACCGGCTTGCAGAAGAGGGTGCCTATTTCAAAAATGCCTACACTCCCTGCGCTGTTTGCGGACCGGCACGTTCATCCATGCTTACCGGATTCTCTGTTGAAAGTACAGGAGTATCGTCAAATGAACAAACCTACTATTATGATGCAAGCGAGTTGATGACCACGCCGACGTTTGATGAGGTCCTGTCAGAAAATGGATACCGCTGCGAATATTACGGAAAATGGCATGCCTTGTCCGAACGTGCTGAAGCATATGATAATCCGGTGCAGATCGCAGGGAACGGAGCCTCAATATTCGGACCCGGCGGTCAGAGCCATATCTGGCGCGATTACCTTGCAACAGTTGGTTCACCGCCGGCTCCAGGCGCGGGCGAGTTTGTAGATGGCATGTCAAAGTGGCCCTATATTGCCAATCCCCTGGACCGCTTTTACGGTAAAACCTGGCAAGAATTGCAGGAGCAGGGTTTAAAACATTCTCAACCTGATCAACACGGGGAACTGACCCTTGACCAGGAACATACCATAACTGCTTTCCAGGGCAGGCAGGCTCTGGAGGCAATTGATCGGTTGAAGGATTCAACCTTCAGCATTACCTGTTCCTTTCACTTCCCGCACTCCCCGATGCTGGCTCCTGAGCCCTGGTACGGAATGTACCCGGTGGAGGAAATGGTACCGCCGGTGAGTATTGACGATGACATGCAGAATTCACCGTATGTGCGCTCCAACAGCAGGCAGAACCGGACAGAATATGCGGATCCGGACAAGATCAGGTACATGATATCAGAATATTACGGACTGGTATCAGAGATTGATTACTATGTTGGAAAAATTCTTGATAAGCTGGATTCCCTGGGCATTGCCGATAAGACCCTGGTGATTTATGTAAGTGATCACGGAGAAATGCTCGGAGCCCATGGCATGCGAGAAAAAAATGTGTTTTACGAAGAGTCTGCGCATATTCCGCTGCTGATCAAAAATCCCGGGGAGATTCAACCTGCCACTAGGGTAGAAGGTTATGTTTCTCTCATTGACCTTTATCCAACGATCCTCGACTACCTGGAAGTTTCAGGATCCGATTCAGAAGGTACAAGTCTTCGCGGACTGATCGATGGAACAGATACCATCCATGGCCAGTATGTGGTAACAGAATGGGACCGGGCGAACAACCCGAATTACATGGTGGTCAAGAATGGCTGGAAACTGATGATTCCCTACACCATCAAATCGGATGTGATCAATGTGATGTATGATCTGAACACGGATCCCCATGAAATGAATAACCTGTTGGGCAGTAATCCCGAACGTGCACAATATCTTGATAAAGCCGAAGAGCTGCGTTCGTGCCTGCTGGAATGGCTGGCGGAAAAGAATTCTATCCATTACTACAGCGTTTCTCAGCGCGACCTGTTGAACGGTGGCAGGGAAACGGGAAACAATGCTGCATTCGTTTCGCAGGATGTCCCCGAATTAACAGCAGGTAATACCATCACGGTAAGCATTACCATGAAAAATACCGGAACTTCTTCCTGGACGCCCCTCGGCCAATTCAGGCTGGGCAGCCAGGGGCCTGCCGATAATGAGACCTGGGGACGCACGCGGGTGCATCTTGCCGAAGGGGACAGCATTGCTCCCGGGGAAGAGAAAACATTTACATTCGATGTAATTGTGCCGGATGTGGACGGACTGTTGAATTTCCAGTGGCAAATGGTGCAGGATGGCGAGGAATGGTTCGGGGAGAAATCGGAACTGAAACAGGTGATCAGCGGAAATCCGGGAAGTTACCTGGATGACTGTGATGACAGCAATGGCTGGAAATCCTCCGCCGGACTGAGCCTGAATGAGACGGATCAGCAGCAGGGCAATGGGTGCATTGAATTCTCTGCAGCCAGTACAGATGAGTTTAAAAAGACATTTACCACCCCTTACAATTGTTATGGAACGGAAGCAAACACCGAATTGCGTTTCTGGTATTATGTATCTGATGTGTCTGTCCATGAATCAGCCAACCAGGTTGAATTAGGCAGTGCTGGCGGACCTGACCAGGATGAATATAACTGGAATTTAACCGAATTGACCAATGGGTGGAATTATCTTATACTGAAAACCAGTGAGGCCAATAAAATGGGATCACCGGATCTGAGCGCGATCAACTGGTTTCGGATCTACAGGAAAAAAACAGGTGCTGTTACTACCCGAATAGATGCGATTCAATTGATTGATACCGAGGTGGGCCCGCTGTATACCCTGCTGGTTGATGATGGCAGTGGCGCAGGTACCTATCCTGAAGGAAACCAGATCACGATAGAGGCTTTTCAAGCCCCTGTGGGCATGGAGTTTGATCAATGGATCATCCAATCCGGTGATCCGACGATTGCGGATATGAATGCTTCAACTACCACGCTGACCATGGGAGCTGGCCCGGTATACATCGCAGCCAGTTATAGTGAAATTGTATCTGTCAAAGAGCTGCGTTCCAGTATGCCTTGTGTAAGGATCTATCCCAATCCAGCGGAGACGGAAATCACAATAGACCTGGAACTGGATCAGAAAGCCATCGTAAAAATTGCATTGCGGGATTTAAGCGGACGTGTCGTCGGTCGAAGTTTCACGAATCACTATCTTCATCGTGGCAGAACTATGTTGAAGCTTCCCTTGACAGGGATCAGACCGGGTACTTATATGCTTACGACCCGGATTGCCGGAAATCGACACTCGGAGCTTGTTATTATCCGGTAGTCGCCAGTTGTGATTGTTAATTTTTATAATTCAGGTAAATGTAATATATATATTTAAATAGTTATATTAATATTTATTAAAATATATATATCTTATTTTGAAATATGACTGAAGATGAGCCCTTGAAAAAGCAACAAAAATAATAAATCATCAAACCTTTGAATAATCAGAACACTTATGAGTTACAGAAAAGTCATTTTAATCCAGTTACTTCTGGTGCTTGTTGCCGGTGGTGCTTTCATTACCGGATGCAACGGCGAACCGGACACGGCCCGTCCCAATATTCTCTTTATCATGTCAGATGACCACACCTCGCAGGCGTGGGGTATCTATGGAGGTATCCTGGAAGATGATGTGCATACGCCCCATATCAGGCAACTGGCTGAGGAGGGTTGCGTGCTCGAAAATTGCCTGGTCTCAAATTCCATTTGTACGCCCAGCCGTGCGACCATTCTGACCGGACAATACAGTCATGTAAATGGCGTAAAAACGCTCGGTGCCGGATTCACACCCGAACATAACCATATTGCAAAACTATTGTCAACTGCAGGCTACCAGACCTCTGTAATCGGTAAATGGCACCTTCAAACCGAACCCACCGGATTTGATTATTATTGCGTGTTACCAGGCCAGGGTCGTTACCACAATCCTGTATTAAAAACAGAAGAGAACTGGGGTCACTACATGGAAGGCGGAAAGGAATACAAAGGCTTCAGTACGGATGTGATCACTGATATGACCATTGAATGGATTGAGAACCGGGATCCATCGAAACCCTTTTTGGCACTATGCCATTTCAAAGCGACACATGAACCGTTTGATTACCCGGAACGTTTCAGTCACCTATACAGGGAAGAAGACATCCCGATACCTGTTTCTTTTTGGGATTCAGGAGCCACAACAACCGGCAGATCATTTGAAGGACAATCCATTGATAATTTGAAACAACGCTACCTCTATGCTTCCACCGATCCGGAGGAGAAAAAGGGATATATGTATTATCCTGAATTACCCTTTTCGGTGGAAGGATTGAGCCATGAAGAGGCGCGTATGAAAACCTACCAGAAATTCGTAAAAGATTTCATGCGTTGCGGGGCTGCAATTGACGACAATATCGGGAAACTTATCGATTACCTGGAGGAGTCCGGACTTGCGGAAAACACGGTTGTGATCTATACTGCCGACCAGGGATATTTTTTAGGAGAACACGGGTGGTTTGATAAACGCCTGATCTACGAAGAATCCATTCACATGCCTTTCGTTATACGATATCCGAAAGAAATCCCGGCGGGAACCCGAAATAAAGACATAATAGAAAACGTCGACTTCTCAGCATTGTTTGCCGATTATGCGGGTGTGGAATATCCATCCACCATGCAGGGATACAGTTTTAGGGAAAATCTGAAAGGAAATACACCTGCCGACTGGCGGGAATACGGGTACTACCGATACTGGCAGCACCAAACGGACAGGCCGGGTCATTTCGGGATCAGGGGGAAGCGCTATAAATTAGCATTCTTTTATGGTAATGGGTTTGAACCACAAGAAGCTGAAATGGGTGAACAAGTCCGCTACTGGGACTTTTTCGACCTGCAGGAAGATCCATACGAGTTGCGTAATGCATATTATGATCCGCGATATCAGGATGTGATCAAAGATCTGAAAGGAGAGATCCTCCGGCAACGTGAGCTCCTGGGAGATACGGATGAGGACAATGAAGAAATATTGAAGATCATCGCTGAACATTGGGAGGATTAAGGGCAATCCGATACCTTTTTTAAACCTGAACAGTTCCAGGGCAGGATAGATGTTTGTTTACTGCTATGACTTCAGAATATCAGAAAAACTTTTGTCATAGTCTTCATCATAAAGCACCTTATATTCCTTGACAAATTTTTCGTATGCATTTTTGGCAAGGCTGTGTTTACCGAGCTTCACGAGCATCTTGCATTTGTAGATCATCGCTTCTTCATTGATCATATCGAAGAAAAATATACAGTTCGTGATCTGGATGATGTACTCAGGTTCTATCTTATCCTCTTGCTGATGTATAAATTCCAGTACATTATCAATTATCTCATTTGATAATTCAGATTTGAAATCATCGAGCCAGTCCGCATTTATATTTTGTAACGCAGGACCACGGTGAATAATCTTCAACAGGTTATTCATGCCTTCTTTCGATTTAAGCTTACCATTCCTGATGATCTGCAGGTATTCATAGAAGTCAATGAATACTGATGAAGGATTAAAGGTGAATTTCCAGTATCCTGTATCTTTGGAAATTTCACAATCACCGACTTTCTGGAGCAGGGTTTTTAGTTTTAAAATGTTTACTGACCGGTTATTACGTGCCGACTGCTTTGATTTATCCAGCCAGAATATCTCATCAATTGATTTCGATGAAACCCCCTTACCGTGTCGCAGGGAAGCGATCATAATATACAGGAACAATCCTTTGAGCAGTGGGGTGAAGGAGGAGGTAATATCTTTTCCCTTTGCATCGATAATTTGAAAGCCACCAAATATAATGACCGACCCGGGTTTGGGCTCAGCATCAACGAGTTTGATTATTTCAGTACCATTCTCATCGAAAACATATTCATGTACAAATGAATCGCTGCCAGTTGAACTTTTTTTCTTTTGTTTTCTGATGAGGAAAAATACCGCTACCAGGATTATGATCAATACTGCAAGTATTATCTCCAGGAGATAACTCTGCTCATAAGTTTCAATCCTGGCGGTCTCTGAAATGGGTGGATAGGCAATTTGATGTATGGTTAATTTTGTCCTGTCGTTTTCAAAAAAGGTGTTGACGGATACAAGTTGATTGTTTAGACTGTCATAATATAAATCAATTGTTGAATTGATGTCAAGAAAAGGAAAACTAAAGGTATTTCCCACATCGGTCATTTTATAATCATCCAGGGATACCGCTACAGCTTGTACCTGTGGTGTCGCTTCATATTTTGAAAACTTCAGTCCATATATAGTATTTGAAGCAGTGTCTATGTGCAGGGAATTGGAAAAACAGAAATCTGTGTTTCCCTCTGAGAACTTTGTCAGGGTTTTAAACCGGTTTTCCTCAAATGAATAGGTCAGAAGGTCAAAATAATACCCCGGGTTGATGGTTTGCTTGCCTTGTTTGCTGCCATATCCTCCCAGGATATATGCTTTCTTGTTTTTCTCATTGTACCCCAATCCAGCCAGGTATCTCGGATAAAACGTTCCTTCGTAGGATACGGCATCCCATCGCCCGGCAGAATCATTAAAAGAGAATACTGCGTTTTTATAGGTAAGCTGTCCATAACCACCAAAAGTGTATAGTACCCCATTCTCAGGATTTACAATCCGGTTGTGATGCCAGTGTTTTGGTTGACCAAGGTTTTGATTTATACCCTCTTCGCATGAGGAGGGTGCGGCAAGCAGACACTTTATATTCCGGTCCAGGGAGTAATAAATGAACCTGTTGTTTTTGCTGTCGTAGATCAGCTGGTACAGGTCGTCCGGAGAGAAATCATGTCCCGGAGAAAATGAACGCAATTGCTTGCTTCCGATGCGATAAGCATACATTGAATCTTCCTGAATTATCCGGATCTCGTTGTTTATTGCATCATAAGCATACTTAATCTCCCCCTGGAAATAGATCTCATCAGTCAATTTCCATGTTTGATGGAAACTTCTCAGCCAGAACGGATTTTGTACCCGCCCGTTAAAATTTGCAATTATTTCATTTACCTCGTTACCTTCATACTGATTCAGGGGCCAGTTGTATTTTCTTTTTCCATTATCAAAAAATTCAATATCCCGGATATTCATATTTGGCAGGTCAGTCGAGGTGAATTGATTGTACCTGTGCGCACCAAAAAAAATCAGGAGATGTGACCTTCGCCTGCTGGATGTGAATTCATCGGTGTATGTGTTGTCTCCAAGTTTTAAGGAGATCTCACTGGCATTTTTGTTTATGGTGAGCTCAACAGGAATCCATTGGGTTGTTATTTTATCAAGCGGAAATGAGAAGGATATGTTACTGATATTTTCACCAATTACCAGGTGAAAGTTGTTTCCCTCGACAGGGATCGTGGTATAGATGAGATCGATGTTTTTGTCATCAAGAATGGCCCTGAAAATATATCCAAAATAGGAATGACGGTCGGGTTCAAACTTCAGGTCAAAGTTCAGTTTTGCAACTGAACCAACCTGAATTGGGTAATCAGGTGTAAGGTTCAGGCCAGTCCTTTTATCGAGCGGGACTTCGTGGCCAGAGAATTGTAATCCTGATTTCTGGGAATAACCAATTGAATGACAGCAGAATGACAGTATTAAGATTACAGATATGAAGATCGTTCTGTTCATTCAATAGTAGTAGTGAGTTCCTAGTTCAAATATAATATTTTAAACTAATAAATTGATGCAATAGAGCAAAAGCTGTTCTTACTGCAATTGGTTGATTTTTATTCCATGAAATGTCTTTTATAAAGCCATTCCCTAACTTCATCTAAAAAAAATTATGCCGGTTGAGGGTCCTGTGACCGGAATGTTTAAGGGGAATATTTTATTCCCTCTGCCGGCGCATAATAATCGGCCCGGTTGGGGATCATGGTTGATCAAGATATACTTTCTCACCTGTTTTATTACTTTCTTTCGCCGCTTCAAGGATTTCAACGACGATGGTGTTGATTTCCAGTGATGCCAGGTCTGTCGGTTGAATATTTACTTTTCCGCGAATCACATCTGAGAACCATGTAAATGGATCGACATAAGGGATGCTTGCCGCCGCTACCTTTTTTGCCATTTCTTCTGACTTTCTATCAAGGCGGTACCTGACCGTTGAGGGATCATCCTGAAATACATATCCGGTGGAACCATATATATGCATATCCTTCCGGCTGAAGGGCCAGTTCCAGGATGCATGGATCACCCCTTCCATTTCGGGGTAGGATAAAACAATGGTGGCATCATCATCCACCCTTGGATACACGTCCGGTTTATATTGTTTCAAACTTGCATATACACTTACAGGTTTTTCTCCTTCAAGGATCCAGGTGATCAGGTCTGCCCCGTAGCAGCCAAAGTCCATCACTGCTCCACCGCCATTCAGCACGGGATCTGTGAGCCAGTCGAGAAATTCCTGGTTCACGCCTATTTCCTTCGGTCCGGGGTGACCATCGTATACGATGATCTTTCTCAAGGTTCCCAGGGCTCCTTCGATGATCATTTTTTTTCCCTGGTGTACAGAAGGGTACCATGAAGTTTCATAGTTGGTCAGGACCATGATGTTGTATTTTTCGGCGAGGGCAGAGATCTTCCCGGCATGGTCAACCGATACCGCCAGGGGTTTTTCCACCATCACGTGGATTCCCCGGGGAGCACAGGCCTCAACTACCTTTAAATGATCGTAAATGGAAGTGAAGGTGAGTACCCCTTCAGGCTGGGCTGCATCCAGCATCTCTTCCAGTGAACCGTAAACAAGCGACATGTCATATCCAAACCGCTCAGCATATCGCTGCGCAAGGTCCCGGTCACTTTCAGCTATACCGACAATCTGAATGTCTGTACGCTCCAGGTTCCTGAGCAACGGAACCACGTGGGAATGTGACAACCCCGCCACACCAATCTTTACTGGTTGTTCTTTCTTCTTTGCTGTTGCATGGTCCTGCTGAACGGGCGTCTGGCCGTTGCAAATGATCGTAAAAAGGACGATCGACAGCAAGATGGAAATGGTCTTTTTCATATTCTTTTGTCTTTGTTCTCCTTAAATACCTGAGATTAATGATGAGGATTTCATCCAGGGTACTTTTAAAATGGTAATTTCAATGAGTGAAATCACAAAGTAAAAGAAACAATTATTTATTGAATCAACAGGTAAAAATTTAATTAAAACCTAGATCGAGCGATTTGTGCAAAAAAAGATAAAAGATAGCTTGTT
>CAZOXI010000048.1:0-11408 GCA_964583445.1 uncultured Bacteroidaceae bacterium
AGATCAGCAGTGATCCAACCGTCTCACAATACAACTTTAACTTGTGGGTGCAGCTGAAAGAAGTAGATACGCATCACACCGCGATACGCATCACCATCGAACCACTACTCAATAAAATAATGCTATCCATGGTCAAATCACATCTGAAAAATTTTGTCGATTCCCTGGTGGATGAAATCGAGAAATTCAATATCCCTGATCAATAGATCATCGTGATTTCGTGAAACCCATAATTCCTGGTCGATGATCCGGATTCTATCTGAATCTGGCCGATTTCATCCACTCCCCTGATCACGCCTGTAAAACGCGAATTCCCGTCTGCGAATTCCGACAGTTCATCCTTTCGGTACAACCGCTCCAGGTAAGCCCGGCTGATGGCACCGGAACCGGTATCTGCCAGCTGATCATACCGCACTTGCAGAGCGTTGGTTAACCGATCTGCCAGGACACCCGGAGCATCAGAAAGGCCGGTTTGCAGCCGCATGCTGGTGGCTTTCCATGGAAATTCAGGGAATATCTCCTGCTGCACATTCAATCCGATCCCGACAATACTGTGACTGAGTTGGATCCCCAGTACACTGTTCTCGATCAGTATTCCACATATCTTTTCTCCACCACATAAAATGTCGTTGGGCCACTTGATCCTGGCATCCAGGGAATACCGCGAAAGGAAATCTGTAATTGCTAGAGATACAGCTTTTGACAGTTGAAATTGATCAGAAACTGACAAAAATGCAGGATAAACCACCCAACTCATTAAAATGTTTTTCCCAGGTTCACTTAGCCATCTGTGCTCCCCCAGACCTCTCCCACCGCTCTGATAATCAGCGATAATGACCTGCCCTTCCGGAAGCCTCCCCTTACGCAACAAACGAGATGCCTCGCCATTGGTTGAGTCAATCTCACGATATGTGATCGGGTGATGCTTCATGGTATAGTTTTTGACCTTTAAGAGATAAATAAACTTTCGGTGCTAATTTAGGTTATAATTAACACATAAATTTGCATCGGAACGTTTAAAGTACAAACCGTAATTGATTTGAATATTCTGAATGACAGAAACCGAAGAAGCAAGAACTGATGAGAAGCTGGAGGTGATCCTCGAAGCACTGAAGGAAAAAAAAGGAAAAGATATCGTTACCATTGATCTGCGAAAAGTTGGAAATGCAATATGCGACCATTTTGTGATTTGCCAGGGGGATTCCACCACCCAGGTGGATGCGCTATCCAATTCGGTGCACAGGAAAGTAAAAGAGGAACTGAAAACTGCTGCGCATCATGTTGAAGGAATGAATAATTCATTATGGGTTTTAATGGATTATTCGGATATTGTGGTGCATATCTTCCTGAAAGAGCAAAGAAAATTTTACAACCTTGAGGATCTTTGGGCCGACGGAGTACTGGACAGAATAAAAGATGATTAGTAACTGATTTAAGAAATGGCAGATAAAATGAACAGACCCGGGACTCCCGGTGGACCAAATAAACCAGGCAATAAGCCTAAATTCAACACCTATTGGATCATTGGCATCGTCTTGCTTGCCCTCATCGGGATGCAATTCCTGAACAATACCGGCAGCATGGTCGAGACCGAACCGAATTCATTCTTCGAAATGTTGCGTGCAGGCGATGTGGAAAAATTCGTGATCGTCAACAAAGAAAAAGTAGAGATCTACATCAAGCCTGAAAGACTCTCGGATGCAAAATATGCAGAAGTGAGCGAAAAAAGAAGCAATTCCATGTTGGGGCAGAATCTTCCACAATACTATTTTACGATCGTATTCCCGGATGTATTCGGTCAACAGCTGAATGATGTACTCGACGAACTTCCGCCTGAAGATACTCCTCAATATACCACTGTGACAAGAAAAAATGTCCTCGGGGAAATGCTCCTGTGGATCCTTCCTTTTCTACTGATCCTGGGAATATGGATATTTATGCTGAGGCGAATGAGTGGCGGTGGTGCCGGCGGAGGTCCGGGTGGTGCCAACAATATCTTCAACGTCGGTAAATCACGCGCGCAAATATTCGATAAGGACACCAATGTGAAAGTTGACTTTTCGGATGTGGCAGGACTGGAAGAGGCCAAGGTGGAGATACGTGAGATCGTTGAGTTTCTGAAGAATCCGAAGAAATATACCAACCTTGGAGGGAAAATACCCAAGGGTGCACTGCTGGTTGGACCTCCCGGAACCGGAAAGACCCTGCTCGCAAAAGCGGTGGCAGGTGAAGCCAATGTTCCTTTCTTCTCCATGTCGGGATCCGATTTCGTGGAGATGTTTGTCGGGGTCGGCGCATCGCGTGTCAGGGACCTCTTCAAACAGGCAAAGGAGAAAGCACCGTGTATCGTATTTATCGATGAGATCGATGCAGTGGGACGCGCGCGTGGAAGGAATCCCAATATGGGGTCCAATGACGAACGTGAGAATACGCTCAATCAGCTGCTTACGGAAATGGACGGATTCAGTTCCGATACCGGCGTAATTATTCTTGCTGCAACGAACCGCGCCGATATGCTCGACAAAGCGCTGATGCGTGCGGGAAGGTTTGACCGCCAGATCCATGTTGAACTTCCCGATCTCAACGAACGCAAAGATATTTTCAATGTACATGTCAAGCCTCTAAAACTGGGCAAGAATGTAGACCTGGAGTTCCTTGCAAAGCAAACCCCCGGGTTTTCAGGTGCCGACATTGCCAATGTATGTAATGAAGCAGCCCTGATCGCTGCCCGTGTGGACAAAACTGCCGTTGAGAAACAGGACTTCCTGGATGCCGTCGATCGAATCATCGGCGGACTGGAAAAAAAGAACAAGATCATCAAGAAAGATGAAAAAAGAGCCATTGCATTTCATGAAGCAGGCCATGCGACCACCAGCTGGCTGCTGGAACATGCCAATCCGCTTGTAAAAGTGACGATCATACCGCGCGGAAGAGCACTGGGTGCTGCATGGTATCTTCCCGAGGAAAGACAAATCACCACCACCGAACAGATGCTCGACGAAATGTGTGCTACACTGGGAGGAAGGGCTGCTGAAGACCTTATCTTTGGTAAGATTTCCACAGGAGCGCTCAACGACCTGGAAAGGGTTACCAAGCAAGCCTACGCAATGATCTCCTATTTCGGTATGAGTGAAAAGATCGGGAATCGCAGCTATTTTGATTCCTCAGGACAGAGTGAGTATTCATTCAGCAAACCATACAGCGAAAAAACAGCAGAGTTGATCGATGACGAGGTAAAGGCAGTGGTGGACGCACAATACCAGCGCGCCAAAAACATCCTCAGTAAGAATAAAGCCAAACTCACGAAACTTGCCGAACGGCTGCTCGAATCAGAAGTGATCTTCAGTGATGACCTGGAAGAGATCTTCGGAAAACGTCCCTGGAAAACGGAAGAAGAAGAGGAAAAACAAAAATCTGTTGAAAAAGCCAGGGAAAAACAGAAAAAAATCATTCCCAAGAAACAGAGTGATACTTCTGCAGAAGAAAAGGATGATAAAGAGGGAGCGGACAAAGAAGGAGCGGACAAGAAGAATGTGAATCAAGGAGCAGACAGGAAGGATGTAAATGAAACATCTGAAACACAGGAGAAAAAAGAAGCAACGGAAAATAAGAAAAGTACGCAACCCGTGAATGCGAAGGCCAGGGGGAATGGCAACACCGCCTCCCGGAAAGAAAAGAAAACAGGATCAAAAAGCGCTGCAAAAAAGAGTGGGGAATGACAGTTGACAAAGTTCTTGTATACACAACCAACCGGCTCTTTGAAGCTGAAATGATCAAAAAATACCTGTTCGATCATCAGATACCTGCCTTTATCCTGAATAAAATGGATTCGGCATATCATTTCGGCGATATAGAAATCCTCGTATACAGGGACGATGTGATCCGGGCTAAAAAGCTAATCGAAGCATTTCACGAAGATGAATAACCTTGTCGCCAGAACAATTTCAGGGATCATACTGGTGCTGCTCGTAGTGGGTTCGGTCCTCTGGAATGAATACACGATGCTCTTGCTGGTGCTGGTGATCTTTTCTATGGGCCTGCATGAATTCAGGCAGATGTTCAGGGAAAAAGACCGTTCGCTTTTTCCTGCTTTCCTGGTCACCGGACAGCTTTCAATGGTCGTTTTTTATCTCTTTCTTTCCGGCAGGATTACCACCCCGGTAATTCTGGGTGCATCAGCAGCCCTGCTGACCCTCATCTTTACCCACGTTTTGATCGGCAAGAAGGCCACGCTGGCTGAAGCAGGTCGGTTCCTTTCGGCCATGGTCTGGCTGGCTGGTTCACTTGTTTTTTTTGTTGCCCTGGGCTGGCCTGAAAGTGCCGGTTCTTATGATGCCACTTATCCTCTCATCCTGCTGATCATGATCTGGATCTTTGACATTGGAGCATACATTTTTGGTTCACAATTTGGCAGGAGGAAGATTGCTGCTGCTATCTCCCCTTCAAAAACCTGGGAAGGATTGCTGAGCGGCATGTTGCTCAGTGCAATCTCCGGCTTCATAGTATTCAGGATCACCGGCACATTGTCCGCACATTCCTGGATCATACTGAGCCTGGTCATCAGCCTCGGAGCCACTGCAGGCGATCTCCTGGAAAGCAAGCTGAAACGCGAAGCAGGTGTCAAGGACTCAGGTCGGATGATTCCCGGACATGGTGGGATCCTGGACAGGTTTGATTCCCTCCTGTTTGCTGCTCCACTTTTCTATATGTCAATTCAAATTATTCAAGCGCTATGATCCGTATCCATCGCGAAGGCACCCTGATCGTCTCTGTAATTTCGCTCATAATCGCCATGATCGTAGTGGTAACTTCTTATTTCTTTTCACCCTGGTTATTTATCGTAACACTGCTCTTCCTCGCCGCTATTTTGGCACTCGTATTCCGGTTCTTCAGGATACCGCGCAGGGTGATGAAGATCGAACGGGGTGCTGTCATGGCGCCTGCAGACGGAAAGGTGGTTGCCATCGAGAAAGTCCGGGAGAATGAATATTTCAAAGATGAACGGATCCTGGTCTCTATCTTTATGAGTATTCACAATGTACATATCAACTGGTTCCCCATCGCCGGAAAAATTGAATACTTTAAATACCATCCCGGGAAATACATCGTGGCCAGGCACCCAAAATCCTCCGACCTGAATGAAAGAACCTCGGTGGTGATCAGCAATGAGCAAACCGAAATATTGGTCAGACAGATCGCTGGATATGTGGCCCGCAGGATCATCAGCTACGCTACCCCCGGGAAAATGGTTGAACAATCCTCCGAGATGGGATTTATCAGGTTTGGTTCCAGGCTGGATGTCTACCTGCCTGTCGACGCAGCAATCACTGTCTCACTGGGTGATACAACCACTGGAGGCGTTGATGCCATCGCCAGGCTCTGAAATTAAAATACCAAAAAGTCTTTTTTTAACAACCCTTTAACAGGTATTCTGCATTGCATCCCTTATCTTGCGATCAAATAATTACTTTAAAAAAAACAGAAACCATGAAAAAATTTTTAGCCGTAATAGCGCTAGTAGCATTCCTCGGAGGAATGAGTGCGCCAGTAATCGCGAATGACAATGCATCAATTCTCACAATTGAGCATACAGACAAAGATCCCAAAAAAGACAAAAAAGCTGAAAAGAAATCAGCAGAGTGCGGTGAGAAAAAAGCAAAATCTTCTTGCGGCGATGCCAAAAAAGCTGATTGCGAAAAAAAATGTGATGACAAATAAACGTCACCTAAAAAAAACTTAGTTAGATCCGTTACAGTCAGATTGTGAGTTTTAAGCTGTCCCGTTCATTCGGGGCAGCTTTTTTTTGTTGTTGCTCCCGTGTGGAACAGCCAATGTTTTTATCTTTGCTGGAAAATCAGGAAAACGATGAAAGACGATAACATTTTAAAAATTACAGACGATATTACCTGGGCAGGTGTGTTGGATCATGACATCATCACGTTCGATATTGTCATGGAAACAAAATACGGCACCACGTACAATTCATATTTCATTGACGCAGACAAGAAGGCACTTATTGATACGGTCAAGGAAAGCTTCTTCGACACCTACCTGGAAAAGCTGAAACAATTGACAGATCCGTCTGAGATCGAATATATCATCTGCACCCACACTGAACCGGATCATTCTGGTGCCCTGGGTCAAATCCTGGAACTGGCACCAGAAGCAACCATCGTGGGAAGCGGACAGGCGATCAATTATCTCGCAGAGATGGTGGGGAAACCCTTCAAATGGAAAAAAGTAAAAGATAACGACACACTCGATCTCGGTAACAAGACCATCAGGTTCATCAGCGCACCAAACCTGCACTGGCCCGACACGATCTATGCCTACCTGGAGGAAGAAAAAACACTGTTCACCTGTGATTCATTTGGAGCACACTTTGCCGATGCGAAAATGTTTGACGATGAGGTGGGTGATTATAGCGGATCATTCGATTATTATTTTGACATGATCCTGAAGCCTTACAGTAAATTCATGCTGAAGGCAATCGGAAAAATCGAAGGACTGCAGATTGACAGGATTTGCCCGGGACACGGACCCATCTTACGCAGCACCTGGAAAGAGAAGGTAAATCGTTCTAAAACACTGGCCGAAGCATACCTGCAGAGCATTCAAAAACAGAACAGGGTACTGATCGCTTATATCTCTGCGTACGGATATACCCGTGAAATGGCAATGAAGATTTCCGAAGGACTCCTGTCGGGCGGAGATTTCGATGTGGACCTGGTGGATATTGAAAACATATTGCTCGGTGACCTGGAGGAAAAAGTGGTACGGGCTGATGCGATCATCGTAGGGTCTCCCACCATCAACCAGAATACCCTGCTGCCGGTGTACAAACTTTTTTCGGTGATCAATCCGATCCGGGACAAGGGAAAACCTGCCGCTGTTTTCGGTTCATATGGCTGGAGCGGTGAAGCGGTGAAGCTCATCGAGGACCACCTCGGCAATCTCAAGCTCAATGTAACCAACAGCCTCTCCTCTAAATTCTATCCCAATGGCGAAAAGGCGGAGGAACTTTTTGAATTCGGAGAAGCTTTTGGAAAGGCACTGCAGGACCAGGATTAAACAAGCTTTTGAATATATAACTATAGCACTGCCTTACACGAATGTTTGGATCGGATGAGCGTGTAGATAAAAAAATTGCCCGCAGGCGCGAAATGGTGTTTATCATCCTGTCAGGTGTGTTTTTGGGCACCCTTGCCGTGTTGAATATCCTCGGGCTCTCGCGCCAGATCGATTTCTCCTTCTCCATCGGACAAGTGGAAGTACCTTTCGTGGTATTCGTCGGGGTGCTGCCCTACCCAATCACCTTCCTCTGCACCGATTTCATCAGCGAATTATATGGCCGCAGACGTGCCAATTATGTTGTGTGGGTGGGACTACTGCTTAATATCTGGGTGCTGTTCATTCTCTGGATCGGTGGGATTCTTCCCCCCAGGCCTGAACTGGGCGCCGACGGACTTCCGGATATTGCGCATCCAAATTTTAGCTTTTTCTACATCCGCAAACTCACAGGGATGGCCACTGCGGCTTCCATGATTGCCTACCTGACTGCCCAACTCGTAGATGTACAGGTGTTCCATTTACTCAAAAAACTGACAAAGGGCAAAGCACTCTGGCTGAGAAACAACGGGTCTACCCTCACCAGCCAGATGGTGGATTCGATCGCGGTAATCCTCATCACCTACGCTTTCTCCGATGCCATCCACATTCAACCAGGAGATACAGTGGTTCATGGCCTGGTTATCCTGATCATGTCGAATTACACATTTAAAATGGTATCTGCCCTGGTAGATACAATCCCTTTCTATATAGGTGTTAAATATCTTTCCCGGTACCTCCAACTTGATCCTAACCGGGGATTCAGATAGGCACCACGCAGAAATGCGGTTACATTATCTCACATTGCATTGTTATTTTAATTACAACATTTTTTAACTTTGTTTAGGTTTGTTTAGACTTTTTATTGTAAATTTTAAACAAAATTTTATTCTACGTGTTAATGCTGTAATTAAAAACCTATTGCATTGCAACCTCTGAAATCTCAAATAGAAGCGAATAGAACTGAATTTGAAGCACGGCTTGCCCATCATAATAAACTGCTTCTTGAATTCAAGTCCCACCTATCGGAGGTGACAAAAGGAGGACCTGAAAAAGCCCGGCAGAAACACACCTCCCGCGGCAAATTGCTGGTACGGGACAGGATTAACCTCCTGCTGGATCCCAACACCCCGTTTCTCGAGTTTTCTTCACTTGCGGCGTTTGGACAGTATGATGATGAATTCCCCTCAGCAGGGATCGTCACCGGTATCGGGTTGATCCATGGCAAAGAGACCATTATCATCGCTAATGATGCAACTGTAAAGGGAGGCACGTACATCGAGGAGACCATCAAGAAGCATTTGCGTGCCCAGGAAATCGCCATGAAAAACAGGACCCCTGCCGTATACCTGGTAGATTCAGGTGGCGTGTTCCTCCCCAACCAGGCGGATGTGTTTCCCGATAAAGACGATTTCGGGCGCATATTTTATAACCAGGCAAGGCTCTCCGCCGAAGGGATCCCACAGGTAGCTGTCGTCATGGGATCCTGTACCGCCGGAGGTGCATATGTGCCCGCCATGAGCGATGAAACCATCATCGTAAAGGAACAGGGAACCATCTTTCTCGGCGGACCCCCATTGGTGAAAGCAGCTACTGGTGAAGATGTAACTGCAGAAGAACTCGGGGGAGGAAACGTGCACACCTCCATTTCAGGCGTAGCCGACCACCTTGCTGAGAATGATCGTGACGCATTGCAGATCTGCAGGAATATTTTTGAAACCATACAGGTCCCCGAGCGGCAAAAGCTTGATCGCGCAGAAATCCGGGACCCGCTATACAGTACGAAAAATGTTGCCGGCGCCATTCCGGTATCCAGTCGTGAGCCTTACGATGTAAGGGAGGTCATCGCCAGGCTGGTGGATGGCAGTGCATTTTCAGAATTCAAAAAAAATTACGGCACCACGCTGGTCACCGGGTTTGCCCACCTCATGGGATACCCGGTAGGGATCGTTGCCAACAATGGCATTCTTTTCTCCGACTCTTCACTGAAAGGGACACATTTTGTCGAACTATGCGATTACAGGGGAATCCCCATTATCTTCCTGCAGAACATTTCCGGCTTCATGGTGGGCAAGGAGTATGAACATGGCGGCATTGCGAAGGACGGAGCAAAAATGGTACATGCGGTTGCCAACACCCGGGTGCCCAGGTTCACTGTGATCATAGGAGGATCCTTTGGTGCCGGCAATTATGCGATGTCAGGAAGGGCCTATGACCCGAACCTGTTGTTCATGTGGCCCAATGCAAAAATCTCTGTGATGGGAGGTGAGCAGGCTGCCGAAGTACTGGCGACCATTCGTGAAGACCAACTCAAAGCAAGGGGGGTCGAAATGACCGAAGCGCAAAAGCAGGAGATCCGTCAGCCGATCATAGAAAAATACGAAAAAGAAGGTGCTGCATATTACAGTACCTCCAGGCTGTGGGATGATGGGATCATTGCACCGGCCGACACGAGAACAATACTTGGACTGGCCATCTCGGTCTCCCTGAATGCTAAATTCAAAGCACCCCGTTCCGGGGTCTACAGGATGTAATGGGCAGTGCATATACCATATCAACAGAGGTAGGTCACACAGGCCATATTATACTCAACCGGCCCGAGGTACATAATGCCATGCATATTGGCATGATCAGGGAGATCACGGAAGCCATACGGGAGTTCGACAACCGCGAAGGGATCCGGATCATCTTTATCTCCGCAAATGGTCAGAACTTCAGTGCAGGTGCCGACCTCAACTGGATGAAGGAGGGATTAAATCAGGACAAAGAAGAACTCTACCGCGAAAGCAGGGAACTGGCCAGTTTGTTCAACACAATATACAATGCATCGAAGATCACTGTTGCCCTGGCAAAGGGAAAAGTGATGGGAGGTGCCAATGGGATCATCGCAGCTTCCGATATTCCAGTAGCCATCACCGGCACCTCATTTGCATTTTCGGAAGTAAAACTTGGACTGATCCCGGCAACCATCGCACCCTATATTGTGCAGCGTACAGGCAAAGCTGCTGCTTACGAATGGATGCTGTCAGGTCGCCAGTTCACTGCTGAGGAGGCACTTGAAAAGGGGCTGATTGCCCGGGTCATTCCGGAGGAAGAAACGGATCAACCGGGAGAATTGCTGGATCCACTGCTACGCAACGGCCCCGAAGCCATGAAAGGTATCAAGCGCATGTTCAGAGATCAACACCTGGATCAACACCCGGATCAGTTGATCGAATCAACATCACAACTGATTGCTGAATACCGTGTTTCTGAAGAAGGACAGGAAGGCATTCGTGCATTTTTTGAAAAACGTCAACCCCGCTGGATCAATGAATAATCATTCTTTTAATACCATCCTCATCGCCAACCGCGGCGAGATCGCTGTCAGGATCATCAAGGCTGTCAGGAAGGCCGGAATGAAGGCCGTTGTCGTACATACCGAAGTGGACAGGGAACTGCCGTTTGTAAAACTTTCTGATGAATCATGGTCCCTCGGTCAGGGCACCCTTGCCGAAACCTATTTGAACCAGCAACTGATCATAGATATCGCAAAACGCTCCGGCGCATCTGCCATCCATCCCGGGTATGGTTTTCTCTCAGAAAATGCTGCGTTTGCATCCCTCTGCAGGGAAAATCAGATCACTTTTATAGGACCGGAACCGGAGGTGATCGACCTGATGGGCAACAAAGCCAATGCACGCGAGACAGCGAAAAAATTCGGCGTACCGGTCATTGAAGGCATCACGGGATCGACAAAAGAGATCATTTCGAACGCAGCGCACATGGAATTCCCGTTGTTGATCAAGCCTGCAGCGGGAGGCGGTGGTAAGGGAATGCACATAGTAGAATCCAGGGAGGAACTGGAAGACGTGCTCAGTGATGCCACCCGGGAGGCGAAAAACTACTTTGGTTCCGACGAATTGTATGTAGAACGGTATATCAGGGCAGCAAGGCATATCGAGGTGCAGGTACTGGCCGATCGGCATGGCAACACGGTGCACCTGTTCGAACGGGAATGCACGCTGCAAAGACGCTACCAGAAGATTATCGAAGAGGCCCCCTCCCCTTCAGTTTCGGATGCTACACGCAAGAAAATTACAGACAGTGCCCTCAAACTTACAAGAGGTATCAACTATACCAATGCCGGAACCATCGAATTCCTGATGGATGAAAAGGAAAACTTCTTTTTCATCGAAATGAATACACGGATCCAGGTCGAACACCCGGTGACGGAAATGATTACCGGTCTGGACATTGTCAGGGAACAGATCCGTGTTGCCGGAGGGGAAAAGCTCAGCATCACCCAGGACGCGTTGAAA
>CAZOXI010000049.1:0-11341 GCA_964583445.1 uncultured Bacteroidaceae bacterium
TACTGAAGGAAAAAGATTGATAAGGAATTTCATTCCTGATGAAAAGGATCCTGTTTCAGAGATGATTGAAAAATATAAAGCAAGAATCAGGCAGACTAAAATCGCTGACGAGCTCTATAAATGGCAATTAACAAAAAAATATGCTGGCCGCCCTGATATAAAAGCTGATGATTTTGCAGAAGAATATAAAAGTATAAATTATTTTAATTTGATATATCATAATGCGAAGGGAGTAGGAAATCACATTGCAAAGGAACGTACAGAACAATTCAGGGAACAGTTTAAAAAGCTTTTTGATGATACTATAGACTTGCAAACGAGGGTTGTAACATTCGATAAAGAAACACAAAAGATTTATCGTGAAATTTGGACTAAAGAATCTGATTCGCACCATCAGGATGAAAGGACAATATCTGCGTACTTAGCCTACTTTGATGCAAATACGTATCCCCTGTATAAAGATTCTTACTACCGTAAATATTGCAAAATCTTGGGGGAAAAGGTGGGTTCAAAGAGACAGAAATATGTCCATTATATAGAATTATTGGATGATTTTATTCAAACATATATTACCTCCGATGAGGAATTGCTCAATATGGTTCAAAGTTTTATCCCGGTAGATGGACATGAGGATCAGTCACACTATATTCTTGCACAGGACATACTTTATCAAATGCTTGACCAGGATGAAAAAGAAACTCCCAAAGAGGTTACAAAATACTGGCTATATGCACCTGGTGAAAATGCAGAATTGTGGGAGGAGTTTTATGCAGCAGGCATTATGGGTTTGGGCTGGAACCAGCTCGGTGATCTTTCTCAGTATAACACAAAAGCTGATATTGAAAAGAAACTTCAGGAAATTGAAAATACTACTAAGTCAAAACGAAATAATGCTACTGCAAACTATGAGTTTAAGAACGGTATTTCCTTAGGAGATGTAATTATCGTAAAGAAAGGAAGAGGAGAACTGCTTGGTTATGGGATCGTGGAATCCGATTATTACTTTGATGAGTCAAGAGATCGTTATAAAAGTTGTCGCAAAGTAGATTGGAAGCGCAAAGGAGCATATCCTGTAAGTCATAGCTTAGCCCTGAAAACACTTACAGACATTACAAAGTATGATACCAATGAACCAGGTTATGTGAAATACTATGAGTATTTGATGGCTGTGGTAAATGGAGAATATGATCCCCCTGTTGAAATAGTGAAAACCGAGACTGAAACGGATCAGAATATTTCCTTAAACACGATCCTCTATGGTCCCCCGGGAACCGGAAAAACATACCATACTGTTGATATGGCAGTAAAGATTGCAGCAGCAGATCTGTATGAATTGGATAATCATGAAGCCAATAAACAGACTTATGATCAATTGCTAAGGGAAGGCCAGATCGTTTTTACAACGTTTCATCAGAGCATGTGTTATGAGGATTTTGTGGAAGGTATTAAGCCAGAACCTCCCACTGAAGAGCGAGACAATTTAACTTATGAAGTTAAAGATGGAATATTCCAGCAAATCGTGACGAATGCTTTATTCGAATATGTTGGAAAAGGGGAAAGAAAGGAATTAAAAGGAACTTACTCCTTCACAGAAGCCTTTACTAATTATACAGACAAGATTAAAGAGGCCCTGGAAAACAACGAGGAAGTTTGGCTAAAGACGAGGTCTGGTTCTGAGATGGAAATTATCGATATTACTGACAGAGAAAATATGAGTCTCCGGCATAAGGATAAGGAGAAAACATATATTGTTTCTAAAAGAAGATTGGAGAAATTATATACCGAGATACCTGATATCAATTCCTTAGGAAACATTAATGAGGAATTCCGCAAGATTATTGGGGGCTGCAATTCATCTGCATATTGGGCTGTATTGAATATGCTTAGGTCAGAAAAGTCTCCTGTGCCTAGTGAAAAGACATCAGCAAAGATTGATTATGAGTCGAAAAAGCTGGCTGTTAGTAAGCTCAAATCATCTGACATCATACTTGATGATACATCAATTAAAAAGTATGTGTTGATCATTGATGAAATCAACCGGGGCAACGTTTCAGAAATCTTTGGTGAGCTGATCACCCTCATTGAAGATGATAAAAGATTTGGTCACGCCGAAGGAATTGAAGCTACCCTCCCGTATTCAAAAAGCAGATTTGTAATACCTCCAAACCTATACATCGTTGGAACGATGAATACTGCCGACCGGAGTGTTGAGGCACTTGATACAGCGTTAAGAAGGAGATTTGCATTTTTGGAAAGAATGCCAAATTATGACCTGTCGGAATTAGCTAATGAGATTGAGGGGATATCCCTATCCAATTTACTTGAGATTATTAATTACCGTATAGAAAAAATTCTTGACAGAGACCATCAGATTGGACATTCTTATTTTATGAAAGTAAAAGATATTGAAGGACTTCAAAAAATATTTAAAGACAGGATCATTCCCCTGCTGCAGGAATATTTCTTTGGCGACTATGAAAAGATGGGATTAATTCTTGGGAGCGGTTTCATATGCAAAAATGGGAATGACAACATTGGATTTGCTGATTTTCCGATTGATGATCCGGAAATCTATGAAAAACCGATCTATGAAATTCGGATGGAACCATTTAGTTCGGATCCTGAATTTGTTGAAGCTTTGGAATCTCTCATAAACAATTAATATTTAACTGTTTTGGCTTCAGAAATATTTCAGGTATTTGAATACGCCTCATATAATATCAACAATGAAGGCAAAGAGGGTAAGAAATTACCGGAAGCATTGTATGATTCTCTAAAATCATATTCAGGAGAAAAAGAACTTCCATATTACAGTCTTACCGCTACAGGCGTTCGCTTTAAGAATTATGTGGGCGCATTACAAATTGGAAAATGGACTGTTGAAGTACTTCCCAAATTTGACCGGGGCATGCCAACGAATGCAGCCCAGCCGATTTTAATCCAGATGTTACGACAGTCAGGTGTTTTAAAAACAAATGCTCCCACTGAATCTGAGTTAAGAATAAAGCGGAACTATATTCTTGAAACGTATCTAAGGATGTTTCTTGATGAGACTAAAAGCATTCTGCATCGAGGATTGATCAAGAAATACCATAAGCAGGAAGAAAATGCTTATGCCATGAAAGGCAGTTTGAATTTTAATAAGCATTTAAATAAAAACCTGATTCATGCGGAAAGGTTTTATGTAAAGCATACCATCTATGATCAGCAGCATGAGCTAAACCGGGTGCTATATAAAACACTCAAAGTAATTCTCGGATTAAATGCCAGCTATCGCCTGGTTTCTGAGATTAAATCGTTCGCGCTTAACATGTCTGCCCTGACAGATATTCATGTGTCAGATGAATTCTTTGAGCGAATAAAATGGAACAGGAAAAATGAGCACTACAAGACGGCCATAGAAATTGCCCGGCTATTGCTTCTGAATTATCATCCTGACCTTTCCCATGGCAGAAATAATGTATTGGCCTTAATGTTCGACATGAATGATTTATGGGAAAAATGGTTTGTAAAAAGGCTTAGAGTGGTTACTTCAGACCTGGGGCTTCCAGTAAGTATAAAGGAGCAAATAAAGAAGGGTTTTTGGAAATCCGACAAGGGTGTTTCGATCAAGCAGAAGCCGGACATAGTGATTGAAATTCCGGAGGGAAAAAGGATCATCGTTGATACAAAATGGAAAATCATCCATTTCAGGCCGAGCGAAGATGATCTAAGGCAGATGTTTACCTACAATCAGCTATTCAAATCAGATCGCTCTTATCTGGTTTATCCCGGGGAATGGAGAATGATTTCAGGGGAATATTTTGAAAATGCACAGAACGGAAATTGCGGCTTAGCATTTGTTCCTTTTATAAAAGATGGGAAATTGAGCGATGAGGGAATCAAGATTTTCCTGAAAAACTGTATTAATGAATAAAAGGTTTTACAAAAAAAATTCTTCTATTCAAAACATAAACATTAATTATAATTAACACTTTCTGTTAATTAATTTTTAATTTCGACAAATGGATATTACCTTTGCAAATGATAAGTTGAAAAAGTACGCCAATAATGTTGGCTTGGCTAATAAAAAACTTGGGCCAAAGCGTTCTAAAATATACCAAAGGCGTTTGCAGGATATGGCAGATGCAAATAGCTTTAATGATTTACAACATCTGCCCGGCAGATACCATCAGCTTAAAGCCGATAGAGCAGATCATTGGGCATGTGATTTGGATCAGCCCTACCGTTTAGTATTTATGCCTGGAGAAACACCTATACCAAAGGATCAGCACGGCAAACAGATATTATCCGAGATTAGGATTGTTGAAATACTTGAAATAACAAACTATCACAAGGAAAAGTAACATGGCAAAACTAACCGAATATTACCCTGAAGAAGTTTATCATCCCGGTGAAACTCTTAAAGAAAAGTTGGAAGAAATGGGAATGAGTATAAAAGAGTTTGCTTTACGCACTGGAAAACCTGAAAAAACGGTCATTGCTGTTTTAAACGGTTCAAGTTCCATTACCTCTGAAATGGCTATACTGTTTGAAAATATCACAAAAATACCTGCTTATTTTTGGATTAATAAACAAGCAAGGTACAGCGAATATATAGCAAGGCTTAAAAGAAAGGAAACTGTGGGTAATGCTATTGACTGGGCAAGAAATTTTCCATATTCAGAAATGGCAAAATATGGTTGGGTTCCGGAAACAAGAAAGATTGAAGAAAAGACAATTAACTTGTTTGATTATTTCGGAATAGCAGGACATGAAGCATGGGAAAGACTTTACATTAAGAGCGAACTTAAGGTAGCAGCGTACACATCTCTTAAGCATACATCTGATCCCCATTCTATTTCTTCATGGTTGAGAGCAGGTGAAATTGCATCTGCAAAAATTGAAGCCCCTGTTTTCGATGTAAAAGTTTTTAAATCAAAATTACCGGATATAAAAAGCCTTATGGCGAAGCATCCTGCTAATTTCTTCCAGCAACTTCAAGCCACATGTCTGGAAGCAGGAGTTAAAGTATTCTATACTCCAAAACTCCCCAAAGCACCGATCAGTGGTTCTACTCGATGGATTTCTGATTCACCTGTTATACAGCTATCTGCGCGTTACAAACAAAATGATAGGTTCTGGTTTACTTTTTTTCATGAGGCAGGCCACATAATATTACATGGGAAAAAATATATTTCTATGGAGGGCATTGATTTTTCAGGTGCTGACCCGAATAAGGAGAGAGGAGCAAATAGATTTGCAGAAGAGTGGACGTTCAGTAAAAAGGAAGAAAAGGAGGTAATTTCAGATGGGCGTTTAGACAAAGAAGCAATTATTTCATATGCAAAAAAATTCAACACGCACCCTGCAATTATTGTTGGTAGATTACAGCATCTTGAAAAGATGCATTTTAGTGAAGGAAGAGAGTTCCTTGAACCGGTTAACTTAGAAGTGAGTAGTAGCAATGTAGCATCATAAAAATCAAAGACTCGCCTGGGTGCGCTGATCTTACGAGAAGCGTGACGAGATCAATTAGGAATCATCGATCAATTGAAAAACTGCGGGCTTTCATTTCTAAAGCACAATATATGTACAGTTTCTTCGTGTCATTTTAAATTTTTTCGGCAGCAATATTTAATTCATTCAATTTCTCAAAATATCTCACCGGTCGTTTGAAAATATTCTTCCAGTGCCAGCTTAGATAAATGCTTTCAGGTTTCTCATTTGGATTAAGAGGCAATTGGATCTGCCTGCCCTGATATCTGAAAAGAATCTCCTCCAGTTGGTTTCCATTATGAATTTTTGATGATGCCACCAGGTGATGATCATTGGAGAATGCATAAGCGCCACGATCGAATAATTTGTGGTGCATAGAGCAAAGGGCGATTCCGTTACTAATTGTGTCTGGACCTCCTGCCTGAAACCATTTGATATGAGATGCTTCTAAACCAACAAGATCATTTCCCAGCCTGGCACCTAATCCACAAACCGCACATTTGTATCCGTAAGTACTTAAAACCAATTCACGAAAATAGGGATCTCTTTTTCGCCTGGTTTTTACCAGAACAGTTTCATAAAAGCCAATCATTTCCAGGATTTCATCATGAACCGTTTCAGGAAAAAACTCAGATAAAATAGCCCCAATCAATTCTGGAATTTTTTTGTATTCTGCAATAAGCGTTTCGTTGATTTCTTCTGTAAAGGCTCCTTTGGCATGAAGGTTTTTCAATTTTGCTGCAGAATGTTCCAGTTTTGTATTAATCTCCTGATCGGAAGTGACATGCCATATACCATCATTGACTAATTTCAGAAAGGGGTAATTCGGCTGGTATGAATCTGTGAAAGGGCTAAATTGTCTCAGTAATTCTATCATTCTATCATGCACCTCTTCATATAACCAGTTCTGCTTTCTTTCTGCGTAGAATTGAGAGAGGACCACTAATAGCAATAAGGGCTTATGTGGAGCATACACATCTCTTGATCTGTAGATTCTGACCCCTAGAAATAATTCTTTTAATTTTTCAAATGTCATAACCTATATTTTATCCGACTTTTAAAAATCGTTCATAACGCTCCCGGATAAACTCCTTGTCTGGTCTGTTTGAAGCGGAGCGGGGAAGTAAAATAGCTTTGTGGTTCATCTCCTGCAATCCATATTTCAGCATAGGACCATCCACCTCTTCCAATATATCTTGTCTTACTTCAATCCGGAAATCTTCGTTGATACCCAAAATGTTTTTGTCGAAGGCAGCATGGTGAATCTTGCAGAGGGAGAGTCCATTGGATACGCTGGCACGCCCTCCTTCATTGTCGGGCAGGATATGAGCAGCATCAAGCAGTTCCCTGTGTTTCAGGCTGCAGAAGGCGCAATGATCTCGATACGCATGAAGCACTTTCTCCCGAAATGCCCGCTGGTGCAGCCTGATCACCACCTCTGAAGTGATGTACCTGCGTCTTACTTCATCATATAGCGGATCATTTGCACGGTCTTTGTTGATAGCTCCCCATAATGAATCTATTCCGGCATCTGCTTCGACTGTAAATGTTAGGTTCCTATCATCTGCGCCTGTAATGAATACAGGAAATTGAGCCAAGTATTTTCCTTTGATTACACCGTGAAAGTAAATCAGTGGGACTTTGTTCTTCATGGCCTCCTTCAACCTTACATTCTCATGGAAATGGGGATTGTCACCGCGATATTTGTAACTGATCGTGCTGTTTTCTGAAATCTTATCAGCATAAGGACTATTTGGACTGGTAGTTATCGAAATAGGGTAGTATCGAAGAACTTTTGGTTTAAAGATTCCTTGGGGACCCATTAATGGAACTGGATTTCCCTGGTAAACGAAGCCGTTTTTAATTTCATGAAAGGGGAGAACATCATCGTATTCGATTACTTTTTGTTGAAGCCATTCAAATATTTCTGAACGGATCGCGGCAGATTTGGAGTCTTCCATAGGTCGTTCTTTTGAACTAAGTTAAGTAATTCTAGCAAATACTTATATTGTTTAAAATTAAGCATCTATGACATCCGCGATCCTGTTCATGCGGTTCAGGCTGACAAATTCATCGATGGGCCCTTTATAGATCAGCATAACCTAAAGATCGGTATATTTCGTGGAATTGCCTTTGGATTTTTCAACCGGGTATTTTTCGGCGTTCTTCCGGATCTTCTCCAGTACGATCTCTTTCACATCCAGCTTGTGCTTGCCGGCCAGCAGGAAGGCATACGCGAAGACGTCGGCCAGCTCTTCCCTGAGTTTTTCATGTTCTGTGGTTTCACACTCTTCGGCTTCCAGAGGAACAATTCATTCAGCTCTGCTGCTTCAATGGACAGGGCCAGTGCCAGGTCCTTGGTACTATGGAATTGCTGCCAGTGGCGTGCGTCACGGAATTTTTCCAGGGCTTTAATGATCTCTTCGATTTCAGTCATCTGGTTTTTGATTCTTTATTAGTAATTCAGTTGCCTCCTAATATTTGTTTATCATTTCAAGGTAATATGTTCAAAATAATGCTTTTATCCTGCATATAAAGCTTTAAAATGCATTCTAAGTGTTTATTTCAATAAACTTCCAATCACCTCCAAAATCTCATCAAATTCAGGATGTTCCCCATAAATCATATTCTCCCTCATCGCTTGGTAGTCATCCTTGAATAGTCCCGTTAAATCGCCTGCAGGCAAGACGCTTAGGTCAGTTAAGTTCAGAGTAGCATAATTTACGCCCTTTACTGGTGTAAACGCAGCCCTATGGCTGCAAATTGCCATGAATAACGCTTCATTATCCAGAGCGGATTTTCCATATTTAGTATTATAGATCGAGGAAATATCATAAAGATGACGGGACATTCGGTGGGTTCTGATCTTCTCTTCTGGTTTCTGGAACTCTTCGTGAAGTAAGATCAGTTTTTCCAAAAATGTTTTTTCAGGAATGATGGATCTCACTTCAAAAGGTTCTTCCACGAATTCGAAATCACCAAAGGTTTCATCAATTATTGAACCAATTGAACTGATTTGATATGGTTCATTCAAAGACCTTGCACCTATCTCAATTTGAACCCTGTAAGGGAGATAACTTTTTTCTTTAAACACCGACTCATATTTAACCAGTATGATTTCAGGATCTTGATCTGAAACCTTGATATTTGGTACTTCAACCTTATACAAATCAGGTTCAACACCGTATGCTTTTAACTGAGCATGGAGAATACCTGGCATTTTGTTTAACGAAAAATCGTGTGATGCCCGTCTCAATTTTCTGATGTCACCTTTGGATAACACACCATCATATCCAAAGTAGCTTCTATCGATGGCTATATCAACATCTTCAGAAAGCCTCTCAATCAGTTTAAAAACCTTACTCAATGAAGTGTCCCCTTTAAAAACAATCTGTTCGGATAACTCTGAGGCAAAGAGCATGCGAAGCACCATAGTTACCCATGCATCCTTCTCAATGGCAAATGGTGGCAATCCACTTTCAGCACCAGCTTGAGTGAAGAGATCAACCTGTTGTTCTTTATGCAATGAAAGCCAGTTACTCATCGTTAAGGGAATTTAAAATGTTTAGAATGAATTTCTGAATCCATGCAGGGGCATACCTTATGCCTTCTTTGATCATATTTGATTCATTTGAATTCTTTATAATTTCTTTAAGCTGATTCAAATTTTAAACACGGATATTAACACTACCATTAAAAGGAACATTTCACTACCACCCCTTTGAGTTATTGAACTGGCAAGGGCTTCAGAGTGCTGTTTTTTTCTTTATTCCGGTGCAGATTCTCATGTTCGGTTTTCATTTTAAAACCAGCAACGATTTCAGAGCCCAGTGTGCCACATATGTCGTTGATTATTTGTAACATATGGGTATAAAAAAAGGTACTAATTTTCATCAGCACCATTCTCTTTGTTCTTCTGGTCCGACCTGTATTACCCTGTTTCCTCTTTTTCCTGTCTCTTTTCAGCATACTTTTTCTGAAGTAATTCACTTTCGTACTCTCTGTAGCTTGGACCATCGATATCCACAATTACC
Source organism: uncultured Bacteroidaceae bacterium (assembly GCA_964583445.1). Lineage (GTDB taxonomy): Bacteria > Bacteroidota > Bacteroidia > Bacteroidales > M55B112. The sequence continues at coordinate 9,513 of CAZOXI010000049.1, forward strand.
GAGTGGTGATGGATACGATCCAGTATGGCTGTTGTTGTTATAGCATCTCCAAGGAATTCTGCCCAGTCAGGTTCTTCGACGTTGGTAGTAAAGATAAGGGACTTCTTATTGTTATACCGCTTGTCGATTACCTTAAAAAGCAAGTGTGCCTCCTTGACCACTTGCAGTTCTAATCGGTCATGACCCATTTCATCGATCACAAGTAATTCCGGATTGATGTATTTCTTCATTCGCTTCTCCAGGGTTTTTTCATACACCCCGGCATTCAGGTCATTGACCAGATCGCTACAGGTAGTATAATAGGTCTTATATCCTTTCTGACACGCCATCAAAGCAAGACTTCTTGCGATGTGTGATTTGCCAACCCCATTGGTAATGCTTTTAAAAAGGATCGACTCGTTTCTTTCAATGAACTGCAGCGATGCCAGATCCATGATCAACCGGCGGTCCAGTTTGGGCTGGAAGTCAAAATCAAAGTCTGCCAGTATCTTCAGTGGCTGGGGCAGTCTGCTGCTCTTAATCAGAGTCTCAACGCGTCTTTGTTGCTTGGCTGCAGCCTCCACCTGCACGACATCTTGAATGAACTCGTAATATCCAACCGTGTTTTCATTGGCCCGATCAACCATCTGTTGGTACTCTTTAGCCAGAAGCTTCAGTCCAAGCAAATAGCAGTTATCGGCGAACTGCTCCTGTTGCTTTTGTGTTTGATTCTTATTTCTATTGCTCATCGTTATTATTTTTATTCCTGGGGTTAAAAGATAACTTGATACTGTAACGCGGATCGGAGTTGTTTGCAAGGAACCCTTCGATGGTACCCGATTCAAAGACCTTGTATTTCATCGCCCGGCGTACTGCAAAAATGATATCTTCTGTACGGTAGTTCACCCTTAGGGTCAACAGATTCCGAAGATGATAGCGCCAGGATTCAGGCTTGTGTTGTTTAACCTGTTCGATGTATTCATGCATCTCCGGGCCAAAGCCTTCCAAACGTAAGATCACATCAGCCATGACCAGGCCAGGCTTCTTGCGGTTCTTTTTGTGATCCCCGACATAACGTTCCTTCCGCCCCTTTTCAGCCAACTCGTAACAGGCGATCTGCTCACCCATGGGTGAGTAAATCACTATCTGAGTTTCAGTGATTCTGACAGATAATTGCTCAAACATGTACTTCTGATCAACCACATACTGGTAACCTTCCCAGAGAATACAGGACTCCTGGTTCACCACCTTCTGGGTAATAAGCGAGGTATCAAAGTGATTTATAGGGAGCCTCTGCAAATAGGGATGCTCCTCGATATACAGATCAATGGGCCTTTTCTTGGTTGTACCATGCCTACGCAAATCGTTTACTTCGGTTAGCCATTGGCTAAGCTGCTTTTTTAAATCGTCCATGTCTTTGAACTCCCGGGCATTCAAAAAGCTGCGTTCCAGGTAATAAAATGGCCGCTCTATTTTTAGGTTTTCCGAGGGTTTGCCGGGGGTAATGGCCAGGGGCGTGAACCGGTACCAGGTTGCGAACTCCAAAAATTTTCGGTTAAAAATTGGTTTCCCCATCTCACGGCCGTCCACACATGCCTTCTGGTTATCACTCTTGACCTCACGTGGTACACCATCCAGGTAGATAAAGGCCGCGATAAGCTCACGAAAAAGAGTGGACTGCTTCTTGTTATCCACTACACTGATATACTGCCTGCGGGAGTACCCGAGAATATAGCTAAAAAACGTTACAGGTGTAAGCTCTGATGGCTTGTTGGTGGTCAACTGTATACGATAATCACTCCAGTCGTGGGCAGCACGCTGGCCTGGTAGCGTTTCTACCATCCGAACCG
>CAZOXI010000050.1:0-11270 GCA_964583445.1 uncultured Bacteroidaceae bacterium
TCCACCAGTCGAGTGCACCGCGCTGTGCAGTTGTGGAGCAGTTGGCATACATCCAATCCATACCATTCTCAGCCACGAGCGGCATCAGGCTCTGCGTGAGTTCCTCAACCGTCTCGTTAAAAGCTTCTGATGGCGTATGTCCATTTTCACGCAGTACATTGTACTGTGCAGCAAAGATTCCCTGGATGGCACCCATAAGCGTACCACGTTCACCGGTAAGGTCGGAGTAGACCTCGCTCTGGAAGGTAGTCTCAAACAGGTATCCTGAACCAACCCCGATCCCCAGTGCTACGACACGGTCATATGCTTTTCCTGTTGCATCCTGGAAAATTGCATAACTGGAATTCAGTCCGCGACCTTCAACAAAAAGGCGACGCAGGCTGGTTCCTGATCCTTTTGGAGCCACCAGGATAACGTCTACATCTTCCGGTGGAATAATACCGGTTCTTTCCTTGTAGGTAATACCGAATCCATGTGAAAAGTATAATGCTTTTCCGGCAGTCAGGTGCTTCTTCACCGTGGGCCACATCGCGATCTGACCTGCATCGGAAAGCAGGTACTGGATGATCGTTGCTTTTTCGAGTGCCTCTTCGATCTCGAATAGGTCTTTTCCCTCGACCCAGCCATCAGCGATTGCTTTGTCCCAGGAGGGTGAGTTTTTACGCTGACCAACGATTACATTGATCCCATTGTCTTTAAGGTTGAGGGATTGCCCTGGGCCCTGTACACCGTACCCAAGTACAGCAACAGTTTCATCTTTAAGTACTTCCTGTGCTTTTGAGAGTGGGAATTCTTCCCTGGTCACGACATTTTCATCAACGCCGCCAAAATTAATTACAGCCATTTTTTTGATTTAATTGTATGTTAATATTTCTTCTTCTGATTCTTTCTGGAATTGTTCAAGTTCTTTCAGGTAGGAGGTGATCTCCTTGATCTGCTTGGTCATGGCAATTCTTCCTGACCTGGCAAACTGGAGGATGCCATATGATTCCAGTTCCCTGAACAGCTGCTGGGTCTCTGACTTGTGTCCTGTTTTTTCCACCACGATATATTCCGGTTCGATGGTCAGCACCCGGGCATTGAATTTCCGGATCAGGCTTTCCACGTCGTCTCCATGGGCAAAGGCCTTGGTAGGCACTTTATAGAGTGCGATCTCCTGGTAAACGATCTCGTCCTCGGTGTGGTAAAACGCCTTCAGGATCCCAATCTGTTTCTCGATCTGCTTGGTCAGTGTTTGCACCATCGATTCAGTAGTGGTCACAACAATGGTGAACCGGTAGATTCCCCTGACCTCAGACTCAGAGGTGTTTAAGCTATCAATATTCAGGTGGCGCCTGGTAAAGATCACTGTGATCCTGTGCAACAACCCGATCTTGTTCTCTGTAAATATGGTAATTGTATATTCCTTTTTCATCTCTTTATTTTTTAAAAAAATTATTGGTCAGGTAGCGCGTTGCATGACGGTAAAAAAATCAGTCAAGACGCATTTCTGAAACAGTGCCGCCGGCCGGTATCATGGGAAAAATATTTCCTTCTTTTTGTACCTTCACCTCCAACATAAACGGACCGTCCACATCGATTACTTCCTGGAGTGTCTCCTTCAGCAGATTCCTGTCAGAGATCTGTTTCGAGGGAACGCCGAATCCTTCGGAGATCATCAGGAAATCCGGGTTTTTCAACTCGGTCGAAGAATACCTGTTCGAAAAGAACAGTTGTTGCCACTGCCGCACCATTCCCAGAAAATTATTATTCAGGAGAATGACCTTTACAGGCAGGTTATATTGTGCGATGGTACCCAGCTCCTGGACAGTCATCTGGAATCCTCCGTCGCCGACGATCACGAAAATGGGCCTATTGGGTTCTGCCAGGGCGACACCCATCCCGGCAGGGATACCAAATCCCATAGTCCCCAGCCCTCCTGAGCTGATCCATGAATTTGGCTTCAGGTATCCGTAATACCTTGCAGCGGCCATCTGGTGCTGGCCCACATCGCTGACGATGATCGCCTCACCGTTGGTCATCTCTGACAATGTATTAATGACCTCGCCCATATGCATTTTGTCGTCGACCGGGTGAATGTCCTTGCCAATCACTTTCTCAAACTCTATTTCGTGGAGCTCGCTGAACGTTTCGAGCCATTCTTCATGTGAGTTCTTTTTTACCTTGGGTATCAGCATCTCGAGCGCCTGCTTGGCATCCGCATTGATGGCCACATCGGTCTTCACATTCTTATCGATCTCGGAGCGGTCGATCTCGATATGAATCACCTTGGCCTGCTTGGCATAGGTATTCAGGTTCCCGGTCACCCGGTCATCGAACCGCATCCCGATCCCGATAAGGAGGTCACACTTATTGGTATTTATATTAGGTGCATAGTTACCGTGCATACCGAGCATCCCTGTATACAGCGAATGATTGGTCGGGAAGGAGGATAATCCATGGAGCGTTGCTGCCACGGGCAAACCTGCTTTTTCAACGAATGCTTTGAATTCAGCCTCAGCACCGGAGATGGTCACACCCTGTCCCAGCAGTACAAGCGGTTTCTGGCAGGAATTAATCAGCTCTGCGGCTTTTTCTATATCACTCATCAGCGGTTTGGGCTTGGGAACATAACTGGCCACCCGGTTGGTGGGTTCATACCTGTATTCGAGTTCCTCGAACTGGGCATTCTTGGTGATATCGATCAGCACCGGTCCGGGCCTTCCTGAATTCGCAATGAAAAACGCCTTGGCCATGACCTCGGGGATCTCCTCGGCAGTGGTGATCTGGTAATTCCATTTGGTGATCGGCATGGAAACACTGACCACGTCTGTTTCCTGGAATGCATCCGTACCGAGCAGCGCTGCGCCCACCTGCCCCGTGATGCAGACCAATGGTGTTGAATCCAGCATTGCATCTGCCAGTCCGGTCACCAGGTTGGTAGCCCCCGGTCCTGAGGTAGTGAAACAGATACCTGGCTTATGCTTTGTGCGGGCATACCCCTGGGCAGCATGTATCGCACCCTGTTCGTGACGTACCATCACATGCTTCAGTTTGTCTTCATAGTTGAAGAGGGCATCATAAATGGGCATGATCGCTCCGCCGATGTATCCAAAAATGGTGTCCACATCTTCAGCCAGCATTGACCTGATCATCGCTTCTGCACCATTGATCTTCTCAACAGCTTTTTGTTTGGCTGCACTTTTGGTTTTTGTCTTTGTTTCCATCTGTTTAATATTTAATATACATTATTCTCTTAGTACCCTTACTGTTTACTGTTCTCTTATAACTATCCCTTTACTCCTATTACTTTCCCTTTTCTCTGTTTACCTTACTGGGCGTTTAACAACCTCTTACTGCTCGCTTATTACCCTTACTGCACCTTTGTCTGCCGATGTAACCATGGAGGCGTATGCCTGCAGGGCCCGGCTGACCACCCTTTCTCTACTGGGTTTCCAGCCATCCGTGACGGTGTCGCGCTTTTTTCTTCTTGTTTCCAACTCTTTTTCGCTGATCCTGAGTTCAATCGTACGCATCGGGATGCTGATCTCTATCACATCCCCATCCTCTACCAGGCCGATTGCTCCTTTGTCAGCAGCCTCGGGTGATATATGTCCAATGGACAGTCCGGATGTCCCTCCGGAAAATCTTCCATCGGTGATCAGCGCACACTTGTCACCCAGTTTTTTTGATTTGATGTAGGAGGTTGGATATAACATCTCCTGCATCCCCGGTCCTCCTTTGGGACCTTCATATCTTATTACTACAACATCGCCGGCCTTGATCTTGTTCTTCAGAATGGCTTCCACTGCATCATCCTGCGAATCAAATACGCGTGCCGTACCGGAAAAACTCAGCACACTTTCATCCACTCCTGCAGTCTTGACGATACACCCGTCTTCCGCAATATTTCCAAACAATACCGCCAATCCGCCATCCTGGGAATAGGCGTGGACCATGTCGCGAATGCATCCATTTTCACGGTCGGTGTCAAGTGCATTGAACCTGGATTCCTGGGAGCCCATTTTCAGGTTGAACCTTCCAGCCGGGGCTGCACGGTAGACGTTTTCAGCCGCTTCATCAAGGCCATCCTGTGTGATGTCATAGAAATCCATGGCTTCCCCAAGTGTTTTCCGGTCCACGCGATGAACTTCCCTGTTGATCTTACCTCCCCTGTCGAGTTCAGCCAGAATTCCCAGGATCCCCCCTGCCCTGTTCACATCCTCCACGTGGTAAGACGAACTCGGGGAGACCTTGCAAAGTACGGGGGTTGTCCTCGAAAGCGTATCCATATCCTTCATCGTGAAATCCACTTCGGCTTCCCTGGCAATAGCAAGCAGGTGCAGTACCGTATTTGTTGACCCGCCCATGGCAATATCGAGGGTCATGGCATTCTCAAATGCAGCACGTGTTGCAATGGAACATGGCAGCACACTGTCATCACCTTCCTCGTAATAAGCAATCGTATTTTCTACCAGCTGCCTGGCGGCTTTCCGAAACAATTCCTTCCTGTAAGCATGGGTCGCAACGACTGTCCCGTTCCCGGGAAGTGCCATGCCGATGGCCTCGTTCAGACAGTTCATGGAATTTGCGGTGAACATCCCTGAGCAGGATCCACATGTTGGACAGGCGGCCTTCTCTACCTTCAACATCTTCTCTTCGCTTACCGTCTCATCCACAGCCATCACCATGGAATCCACAAGGTCGAGTTTCTGCTCACCATCGTCCCCTGCCTCCATGGGACCACCGGATACAAATATTGTGGGGATATTCAGCCGCATGGCTGCCATGAGCATTCCAGGGGTAATCTTATCACAGTTACTGATACAGAACAGCGCATCTACCTTATGTGCATTGGCCATATACTCGATGCTATCGGCGATCATATCGCGCGAAGGCAGGGAATAGAGCATTCCGTCGTGTCCCATGGCAATACCATCATCGATGGCGACGGTATTGAATTCTGCGGCGAAAAACCCCATGGATTCAATGATCCCTTTCACCTCCTGCCCGATATCGTGCAGGTGCGCATGTCCGGGAACAAACTGGGTAAATGAGTTGGCAATGGCAAACACCGGTTTTCCGATCTGCTCCTCCTGCATCCCGTTGGCACGCCATAGGCTCCTCGCCCCGGCCATTCTGCGCCCCATCGTTGTTGTATGACTCCTGTATGTGTTCTTCATGATCCCTATTAAATGCAGAAGAGCCATCCCCTTTTTATGAGAATGGCTCTTGTATTTTATTATAGTCTACACCATTCTCATGCCGGAAGGACCACGATGACCACCACCAGAAGTACGAGAATAATATGTAGACGAATTTGCTTCATATGCTATAAAACATGGTCCAAATATAGAGATAAAATCAATACGCAAAAACTTTTTAAGGAAAATTTATGAGTTTCTTAACGTTTGGTAGATTTTCCTGCTTATTAAGGAGAAATTGTCAACATGCAATTAGATTTCGTTTCAAACAAAGACTATATTTATAGCAAGAGTTAATCTTCGACTACTAAAACCAAATAAATATGTACTTCCGTACTAAAAAATTGATGGTTCTGCTTATATCTGTATCATTTTTATGTGCGACAAACAGTTGCCAGACCAGAAAAGCGAATACCGCAGAATACCATGTTTTTGAAACAGTAGAATTAGAATTTACTGCGGATATCAACTATAACAATCCCTATATGGATGTTGACCTCTGGATTAAACTGGAAGGTCCAAACGAACTGCAATACAGAGTTCCGGCCTTCTGGGACGGCGGGCAAACATGGAAAGTTCGGTTGGCGGCCACTGCCCCTGGAAACTGGGAATGGTTCAGCGGTACTCAAACCGGTGATCCCGGACTTGATGGAAAGTCCGGAGGTTTTACTGCCACTGAATGGACCCGTGCTGAGAAAGAGGCCAATATTAACCGCAGGGGGTTTATCAAGACAAACTCCAATAAACACACCCTGGAATATGCTGATGGCACTCCCTTCTTTTATACCGGAGATACCTGGTGGACCTGTCTGACAGGTATGTATGCCTGGGATTCACCTTCCGGACTTTCTGGAATATCCTTCCAGGATGCGGTAAATATCAGGAAAGAACAGGGATTCAACGGAATCACGATCATTTCCAGTTTTCCTTCCGACCTGACCAGGCCTATTTGGCACAAGAAATCACATAGAAAGAAAATTGCTGAAGACGGAAGTACTCCGTTTGAAATTGATACTGCTGCTGCCAACAAAGCTTTGGCGGTGAATTACCTGAGGATCAATCCCGGTTACTGGAAACAGGTGGATCGAAAGATGAAATATTTTTGGGACATTGGATTTTCTCCACTCATTGAAACGGTTCGTCGGTCGGAAGCCTGGCCGGAAGAAAATGCAAAAGAAAAAGCAGCCTTTACAAATTATGTGAAATACCTGTGGGCCAGGTATGGGACCTATAATTGGATATTCAGCTGGGTCCACTGGGATGCGGGAAAAGGGCGTAATGAGGCTTACCGTCCCATGATTGATAAGGCCTATGCAATATTGGGTAACAGACCCTATGGGCAGCCTATGATTGCCATGGCTGCCGGAGCAAGTGATGATACCTGGGGAACTTCTGAACAAGCGCCCTGGCTCACCATGCATAATGTCAGTAACAGGGGCCGTGATGCCAGGATGTTCGAATGGCTGCGTCGACAGTATTTTCTGCCTGATCCACTTCCAACTATGAATCTTGAGCCTTATTATCCGGGGTGGAATAACAAAGTAGTAGAGCCCCTTGACCAAAATGAAATGGCTCAGTTTATGATGTATGGTTCGGTGCTAAATGGAGGTTTTGCAGGGCATGCCTGGGGAGACGATCATTATGCCGGCGTTCGCAATAGAAATGGCGAACCACATGTGATTGGGATCAATAAATGGAAAGCTTCATCAATGGGAAATCTGAAAGGATTTATCCTTGATCAGGATCACGACTACAGTAAATTGATACCCGCCCTTGACCATATTGTTGATCACCAGCGGGAGTTTCTTAGTTTGGCCCTTGATAAGGATATGACATTCGGACTGGGATTTATCAGTGCAAAAATGAAGAGTTCAGATATTCAGAAGCTATTACCTGAAACAAAATACAACCTGCAATGGTGGGATATCGATGCGGGTGTCTGGAGCGACAGAATAGTATTGAAGACAGATAGAAAGGGCTTGCTTCCAATGCCTCAAAAACCTAATGAAAGTGGATGGGCATACCGAATACAGGAGAAATAGCGGATTCAATCATTCATCAGAAAACTAAGTAAAACTAATAGCTATGATAAATCAGAAAACCAAGACTGGAAAATCAGATATCGATCGCCGCAACCTGCTGAAAGGAATGGCAGGTTTCGGAATGCTGGCATTTTCCGGGAACATTGCCTCAGGAATGAATTCAGCGTCCATGGATTATGATCGTAATAGTCAGAAAAGTCCCCGGATGAAAATAACGGCAGTAGATACCATTATGACCGGTCGAGATATCTATGTCAAGATCACTACTGATGAGGGCATCATTGGATATGGAGATGCAACGAATCATTTTCTGCCTTTTTCAGTTAAAGGAATGCTCGACGACCTGGCTCCATATTTAATTGGCGAAGACCCCCAGCGGATAGAATACCTTTGGCAGGTATGTTATCGCAGAAGATTTATGCGCGGTGGTCCTTCCACAGGATCAGCCATTGCAGGAATCGATCAGGCATTGTGGGATATTAAGGGGAAAGCCCTGGGAGTGCCGGTATACCAGTTGCTGGGTGGAATGGCAAGAACAAAGGTGCGGGTTTATGGTCATGTAGGAGGATTAACAGCTGAAGAGGCTGCCGAGCAGGCCAAATTGAGAGTAGAGAGAGGGATCACTGCCATACGCTTCAGGGCATTTCACAGCTACGACAGGGAGGATTTGCATGAACACGAGAAGGGTGTTCATCAGCAGATTGAATATCTTGCGGCAATCAGGGAGGCAGTTGGTGACGAAGTTGATCTGATTCTTGAATGCCATGGTCGTTACGACCCAGAATGGGCGCGGAAATTAGCAGATATGGCCAAGCCCTATAATCCCTTATTCATTGAAGATCCGGTCAGACATGAAAATCCTGAGGCGCTGAAGTGGTTACGAGAACATACTGATGTTTCTCTTGCTATCGGGGAGCGATATCATGACAAGTGGGATTGCAGGGAAGCAATCGTTAATCAGTATATTGACTATTTGCGTCTGGATGTTTGCCACTGTGGGGGGATTAGTGAAATGAAAAAAGCAGCTGCCTTCGCTGAAGTGTATTACATTGACCTTGTACCCCATAATAATGCCGGACCGCTTGGTTCAGCAGCGACCATGCATGCTGCTCTTTCGATACCAAATATTGCGCTGATTGAGGCGCCATTTGCAAACAGAGACAGTAATCCTAAGGTAGTAAAACCATATCCTGAACTGGTAGATGGCTATGCCATGCCCCTGGAAGAGCCGGGATTAGGAATTACAGTAGATGAAGCTGCTGCTGCAGAAATACCGTTCAACGATCCCGGATTGCAGCCACGACTAAACGCAGAGGACGGATCGGTCAGAGACTTTTAAAAGGTTTACATTAGGATGAAACAAACGTTAAGAAAGAATTAAGCAAATTTTAATTGGTATAACTGATATTTATTCAGTATAAGAAAACAGCATTACAAAAATTACTATCTCACACTAACTTACAATACTTAATACTATAAATACCAATAAATTAAAAGGATTCTAAATGGTTGAGAATAAGTTGAAAAAAAGATTGTTTGTATTACCATTATTACTGGTAATACCATTAATAGCAATTGCACAAAGCCGGGACGCACAGCAACCGATGAATGTATTATTCCTCGTCTCAGACGATTTGAATACCTGGTTGCTGGGAGACAATGCCAGGTATGCCGGAAAAGTAATTGCACCAAACCTGACGAAACTTGCACAGAGCGGAGTCAATTTCGAACGAACTTATACGGCCGCTCCGGTTTGCTCTCCCTCACGGTCAGCATTTATTTCCGGTGTGGCCCCCTGGAAATCAGGACACTATCACAACGTGCCCGGTGCCAACAATAGTGAAGCGTTTGAAAATGCACTTTCGTTGGCGGGTTGTTTTCAGAATGCAGGATATTACACAGCTGCCTATGGAAAAATCACACATGGGTGGGACCAGCGAGACAGATGGGATGACAGAAAAGGTCATTCGCGTGATCCACGTCCCCCGGGAGCTCCACTTTCCGAAGTAGGTGGAGGCGAGCAGGATTGGGGTCCCATTCACCTTTCCGAAGAAGAAATGAACGATACACAGGGGGCCGATCGTGCCATCACTCAATTGAAGAGAAAACATGACAAACCTTTTTTCCTGGCATATGGCACGTTCAATCCGCATATGCCCTGGTACGTACCGCAGAAATATTTTGATATGTTCCCGCTGGATGAAGTTGCTCTACCCGAGATCAAGGAGAATGATCTTAATGATGTGCCTGAACTTGGAAGGGAACTAACGCTAGGAAAAGGTAAATTTGTCGACGAAATAATGAAGCATGGTTTGCATAAGGAAGCTGTACAGGGATACCTTGCGACGACTGCCTATGCTGATGCTCAAATGGGACGCGTGCTTGACGCACTTGAAAACAGTCCTTATAAGGACAATACTATTGTTGTATTCCTGTCAGATCATGGTTTTCATTTAGGAGAGAAACATCACTGGCAGAAAGCCACATTATGGGAGGAGGCTACGCACGCGTTGATGATGTTGCGGGTTCCCGGAGTGACCCCTTCTGAAGGCGCTGTTTGCGCGCGTTTTGTATCATTACTGGATATATATCCGACACTTGTTGAATTATGCGGATTGGAAGGACCTGATTACCTGGATGGTCGCTCACTGGTACCACTGCTTCAAAACCCAGAGAAAGAATGGGAGAGTACTGCTATCACCGGCCTGACAAGTAAAAAGGGTCCAAACTGGTTACCCTACATCACTATCCGCAATGAAGAGGGACGCTATATCCGCTATAAGGAAGGGCAGGAGGAATTCTATGATACCAATAAAGATCCGCACGAGTGGACCAACCAAATCGGTAATCCGAACTATGAAGAAATAATTCAAAAGTTGAGAAATGCGGTTCCTGATATTTCAGAGATGGCCACTCCTTTACCAAATTTTGAAAGCGACTTACCCGATAGATGGTATAAAACACAAGATGACTAATAGATTTATAATTCCGGTCACAATGAATGCATAAAGTATCCTGCAAAGCTACCTCAGTCTATAGTCACTGAGCTGCCCCACCAATTGTTATCTGGATCAAAATCCTCAGAAAGAAACCGCATGCGCTGTTCTTCAAGCCGAGGCATGCGCTTGGTACGGATATTCTCCAGGTGTGCTGCCTCTTTTTCAGGATCATATTCAGGATCCGGCACCGGGTAGCGGGCACCTACGCCATCCAGGTAGCCAAACAGGTCCAGTTGCAGTTCCCTTGCCTTTTCCGGATAGGCATCAGAAAGATCAGTCGTCTCACTGATATCTTCTGCCAGGTCGTATAGCTCAGTACTCCCGTCCTCGTAATAATGGATCAGTTTCCAGTTGCCCATCCGGATAATCGAGGAGGGTTCCCCGCCCTGGTTCCCGTAATGCGGATAGTGCCAGATAAGGGAACGCTCCGGAATGGTCTCCCCTAAAAGCAAAGGTAGCAGGCTCACCCCGTCGATATGTTGATCGGGCCGTAGCTCTGTCCCTGTAAGTTCCATGAGTGTGGGGTAAAAATCGGTACCTGACACGGGTGTGTTGTTGCGGCCACCGTTGTGTTTCATCCAGGGCACGCTGATAAAATAAGGTTCACGGATGCCACCTTCGAACTGGTATCCCTTTCCAGCCCGCAATGGCTTATTGGATGTGGCAAACGCATCTCCCGCTGCAACACCGCCGTTGTCAGAGGTAAAGATCACAATCGTATTATTCTCCAGTCCAAGTGTTTCCATCTGTTTTAGAACCAGCCCGATGGCATCGTCCATTTGCTCCACCAGTCCGGCATACACCGGGTTGTCCTGCACCTGCCTGATCGGCAGGTATTTTCCCATCTTAAACCCGGTCTCAGCGATTCCTGAAAGAGCTGCCTTGTCCCTGTATTTCTGCCACTTCTCCTGGGTGGTCTGTATGGGACCGTGCACCGCATAGAAAGAAAGATATGCGAAGAAAGGGAATCCGGGACGTTGCCTGACGTGGTCCGACATGAAATTGGCTGTCTCCCTGGCCAGGCGCATGGAGAGATTTTCTCCGGG
>CAZOXI010000051.1:0-11063 GCA_964583445.1 uncultured Bacteroidaceae bacterium
CGTGCTCACGTTGAGTTTCAGCCGGACACACCAGTTCGAGCACCTGATCACCAATTCCATCAGTCCTTTTTCCACCCTTGAAGTATGGTTGCCAAGTGGACCGCAGATCCAACCACAGCGCGCCGACCAGCTTACCATGGGGTATACACACCGGATCGGCGAGCATGGTCTGAAGCTGGAATCTGAGGTATATTATAAATACATGCGCAACCAGATCGATTACCGGGACCATGCACAATTGCTAATGAATCCGTTCATAGAGAATGAGCTGCGGTTTGGAACAGGAAATGCATATGGCATTGAGACCATGCTGTCGCGGAAGTCCGGCAGATTATCCGGCTGGCTCTCCTATACCTGGTCGCGGTCGCTGTTGACCATAGATGGTATCAATAACGGGGACCCGTATCCTTCGTATGGTGACCGGCCGCACGACCTGTCAGTTTTCTTTTCTTACCGGTTACGGCCCCGGCTCGAGTTGTCGGCCAATTTTGTTTATATGACCGGTTCGCCCTTTACAGCACCAACCGCATTCTATTATTATGAGAACATACAGGTACCCATTTATTTTAAAAGAAACAACGACCGGTTACCTGATTACCACCGGTTGGATGTGGCACTCAACTGGGACCTCCGGAAGAAGGAAGGGAGATTCGACCATGAACTGATCTTTTCGGTATATAACATATATGGACGAAAGAATCCCGTGGCCATTCATTTCAATAAGATCGAGAACCAGTTTGACCAGCTGGTCACGCCCTATAATTTCTATACCACACCCGAGCTGATCCCGACACAATTTTACCTGTACAGCATTATTCCGTCGATCAGTTACCATTTCAGTTTTTAAGATGAAGAGAAACCTGCATCATATCATTCAACAACTATACCACAGTAACACAATGCGGCTGATTCAATTTAAGATGCTGTGGAAGATCAACTCCCACATGCAGCGTTTGCACAGTTTCTTTTCATTGTTTATCACCACTGCGCAACTGCGTGTTGACCGAGTATGCATGCGGGTAGACGCGGGGCCTGATCTTGCTGCCCGGAATCCCCTTCCTTATTGCGGACGGTCCCGTACTTTTTTATCTGGTCTTTCAGTGATGAAATATTTCTTTATTCTGCTTTTATTCAGCGTGACGATCCAGTCCTGTCAGGAGAAGGTGGACTGGGAATTGGAATATGAAAATGAATTGCGGCTCGTGGTGGAAGCAAAGATCACCAATGAACGCCGTGCACACGAGGTAAAATTATCGCTTCCTGTTTATGAGATCAACGGCACACCGCGACCGGTTTCCGGGGCAGAGGTGTACCTGTCGGATGGCGATACGATCATCACACTTCGGGAAGATCCTTCCCGGGCAGGTATATACCTTACCGGTATAAATGTGCAGGGCGTGGTGAACAAGACCTATATGCTCATGGTCCGGGTGAATGATTTTGAGTGTACTGCAATTGCACGGATGGAAGCCGTGACCCCGGTCCGCTTCCCGACTTATTACCAGGTGAGGCAGAACCCTCCGCTCTATGAGTTGCGTTTTACAGGCAGCGATGCGCCTTCCATGATGAAGCTCGAAATGGACTGGTCGCACCTGCCGGGATACGATACCCTTCCCGATGACCGGAACCACGCGGTGGTCTATGGGTACTTTTTTGATGCCCTGACCGTAGATGTGAATGAACTCTTTTCTCCGCCGCAGGACCGTTTGTTCTTTCCACCCGGTACTCATGTGGTGATCACCAAGGAATCGCTTTCTGACGGCTATGCTGAATTCCTGCGTGGGATGCTGTCGGAGACCGCCTGGAACGGCGGATTGTTCGATGTGAAGCCCGGTGATCCGTTTACCAATCTATCCCGCGGTGCCATCGGCTATTTTGCAGCTACCTCTGTGTTGCGCGATACGGTTGTGTTCAACCCCTGATATATTTCTGCAAACATCCTTTAGAAGAACCATACGATCTGTCGTTCGGCCGGGACCTGTTACCCATCAGCCGTTTCCTTCTACCTTTCCGGCAAAGTGCTCTTACCCGATCGGCCTGGTCCTGACGGCGGATCATCGTAAAAACCTTCAATAGTGCAAACAAAAATTATTTCAGTTGTAAATAATTGAAAATCAATATATAATAGGTCTTTCAGAATAATTATTGAAATTTTTTCCGGAACAGGATAGGGGTAACCGGTGGGTGACTGTGTGCTATTACTGAACACGAGAAAACGCGAAAACAAAAGATCAGAATTAATAACTAAAAATCAGAAATCATGAAAAAGTTAAGTTTCATTTCGTTTGTCGTATTGATGACAGGTACATTGTTTTTCACTGCATGTGAAACAGATCCGTTCACAGGGGGAGAAGATCACGGGATCCTTCCTGAAAAGTTTTCTGTGGATATTCCTGACGCGATATCCCAGGATGTATCCACCAAGAAAAGTGCAGCCATTGATACCCTGAAAGGCAATCATGTCTACAGTCACCTGACCTTTTTTATCCATATCGGAGAATCTGCTGCGGAGATTGTAGAAGGTATCATCAGGACCATCAGCGTCTATGATATTGACCGCATCAAAACGCTTTCCTATGAAAGTGCCGAAGATGGCAGGATCAAGAATGTTGTAGTGGTGGCAGCTCCCGAATTTGAAGACCAGGTGTGGGATTATGGATTGACGCTGACTGACGCTGAATCTGAGGGGAACGCAGATGGTGGCAAGGGATTGCAGATCTTCTGGAATGAAAATCCGCGTGCCGGTATTGCATTGCTGAAGCCCTACAATATCAACAGGAGGGAAGACGCAGAACTTGGCGAGGCCATGTTCCGCATAGATTACAGTGAAGCGGGGGAATTCGGTTACGATGCACATATGATCGTCTCCATTGCCGACCTTCCTTCCATTGATCCGTTGCTGGAGCCTTTTGCAATGAATGCAATGAAGATGTTCGTGGGTAAAAAAGATGACAAAGTGGATGTATACGGAAACTCAAGTCATCCCAATGCCAAGCTGCTGACCACTACCACCGGTTACAACTGGGCCTTCGTTGCCAGTGCAGAAACAGGTCGTGATGTTGCAGCTGCCGAGGTCGGACTTCCGTTGAGCACACTTGATGCTACCGGCAGGGAGGTACTTCTCGAAGAATACTCCATTAAAAATGTTTTCACCAATGAAGTACTTACCGTATGGCCGAATGCCAGCCAGGAGCGACTGGATGCATGGTTGACACACACAGAAGCGCCGGGGTATTTTGACGAAAATGGCTTTGTACAGGGAGGAACCATGCCGGGTGATGAATACACCGATGTTTCCGAAAGATTAACTGGTCTGTCACCCTACAATCCCAAGTCCATCGCAAATCTTGAAATTATATTCAACTAAGGATCCTAACCAACCATGTTCATTCGTTGAATGGATCAGGAGAATGCCCCAGAGATGGGGCATTTTTTTTAGGTAGTGTTACAAAAAGTCTGTCGGGCGATCTGTATATAGATTGTTACTGGATCAGAAAATGTGCTTATAACCAATGGATTGAGTAGTTTCCCAGCATACTTTCCACTGCTTCCATGGAATCACTGTGCGCGATGCCGAGCAGGAATCCTCCGCCGGAACCGTTCAGTTTCAGGTAGTAGGTATTGTTCACCTGTCCGTCGATCCAAATTTCTTCCATCTGCTCCGGGATCATCTCCCTGAAGTGTTTCCACTGCAGGTCGGAGATGGCACGAAAGATCAATGCGGGGTCTGCAGCCGAATGTCCGGTGACCGACAGGATGAATTTGTGGATCAGGTTGAAATAGTCTCCCCTTATGATTTCGCTGTAGAGGGAATCCCGCATTTTCTCCATGAATACCCTGACGAGAGGTTCGGTTTCGAGCAACACGCCGGAGTCAAGCAGGAAAAAGCGGTATCCCTGGCCGGGGTCAACCGGATTGGCTTCCAGTTTGCGTATTCCTCCTTCAGTTAAGAAATGTAATGGCGACCCTGTATAACAGGTCATGGGATCCACCCCGGAGCTTTTGCCATGGAAGAAAGATTCAATGGTGGCAAGGTCCTTCCTGATCTGCTGAAGGTCGAGCTGACCGGCTCCTTTGAAGCACTGGTCGTAAATCAGCGCTGTTACAGCCCCGGAGCTGCCGATGCCATAGCCACGCGGGATCGTGGATTCAATGTAGTACCTGTTTTTCAGGAAATCATCAAGTACACCTGTATCAGGAGATGCATAGAAGCTGTTTGTCGGAAGTGACTGGATATGGGTGATCAGGTCCCGCACGCTGTTCACCGAAGCGGTGATTTTCTCTTTTTCGCTTTCAGGTGCGTTTTCACGATGTGCCAGGCGGGCATGGTACAAGTCCAGTGGGACAGTAATGGCCTCGCTTCCGAGGATCACCCCGTATTCTCCGGCCAGCATCAGCTTTGCGTAATATTTTTTTTCCAGGTTCATATACGCTTGGGACCGTTTCCCATCCCGTCGTGGATGATGGTATCATGTTCACATAATTCCTTCAATTCCTGGTCAATGAACTTTCTGATGCTTTCCGCTTGCTTTCCCGGGTAGATCACGTGCACATTTGCTCCCGCATCGAGCGTGAAACCGATGGCGAGGCCGGTCCTGCTCCTGAACTCCCTGATCCTGTGGATCGCTTCAAGGGAGTTGGGCTTCATCAGCACGTAGCCCGGGGAACTGGTCATCATCATGGCATGCAGCGAGAGTGCTTCATTCTCCATGATATCGATGAAACCACCAAGGTCCCCATTCTGCATCACTTTACAGAGCTGTTGCATATTCTCTTCGGCGGCTTCGAACCGGAGTTTTGCGTATGGATTGGATTTCATCAGGTCATGCCCCAGTGAGCTGGAAACTCTCTTTTTTCCTGATTCAATGATCAGGATACTGTCCTTCAGATCCATGAAAGCATCGTGTATCTCCGGGACCGGGATGGCAAATTCATCGCTGGAATCTTTGCAGCTCGAGGTAATACCCCATTCTGCCATCTTGCCATACAGGGAACGAGATGCACTTCCGGATCCAAGTCTGGCCAGGAATGAGGCCTTGCGGAAAAAGTCGCCTGGATATTTCTGCTGGTAGATCTCCTGCTCGATGTCGCACAGGCACAAAGCCATGGCACTCATGGCAGAAGCACTGGAAGCGATCCCGGAGGAATGAGGAAAGGTGTTTTCGGAACTAATGGAGAATTCGGTATTCTTTATCCAGGGCATAAATTCAGTGAGTCCAGACAGGTATTTTTCTATCCGGGCTGTGAAATCACCTTTTCGTTGCCCCTCAAACTCAAATTGTACCGCAGGTTTTTCCCGTTTCGGAGCATAATTGTAGGCAGCCCGTGTCCGGGTCACAGCTTTACTCAGCGTGAGGCTGAGGGAGGCGTTTGCCGGGATCTGCCGGGGATATTTTCCCCAATACTTGACGAATGCGATATTGGATGGACTTTCCCAGCCCACATTGCCTTTGCGCTCCCCGGGTTGAAGGTTGTTCAACGCTTCAACTTCTTTGATAAGTTGTTCCTCAAATTTCTTCATAGCGTTCAGTTTCAGTAAACAAGTTCTTTATATGCATACCATTGATCAATGCCCTTCCCGGACAGGTAAGCGGATAGCTGGTCATCTGACCAGTCTGTGGCCAGCAGGGCGAAATCACCGCCCCAGGCGCCCAGTGATTTTGTATACCCCTCGAAATCGGGGAACCGTTCCGCTTTCAGTACCGGCATGCGCAGGATCTCTGAAAGCGCCTGCTCATGTTCCACGATCACGGCACCAAATTGTTGCAGTGTCTGTGCATGCAACAATTCAGTAGTCAGCCGTGAGAAGCGTTCAATGTCTTTCTGATCCAGGAGGTAATTATTCAGGAATGCAGCGACACTTTTTCCCGAATCCTGCTTTTCCCCAAGGTAGACGAGCCACATCTTATCAAGGAAGGGGGGCATGAAATCTACGGATTCAATAACGGGCATTTCCCGGAACACCTGGTACAGAATGGCTGATTCAGCAGTGGCACATGCCACATCATATCCTGATCCGCGTGAGATACGAAAATGCAGATGCAGTGGATCCACCCCGGCCCATTGTGCAAGGATTGAGGTGAGGGTGGAGGAGCTTCCGAAGCCGAATGAGGGATCAAATTCCAGGCGGGTGATCACATCGTATTGCTGTAACTTTTCAATGAATTCGGGTTGGATATCCAGGACCTTACGAAACATATTCACCAGGTTTTCAGATGCGGCCCTGCTGGTTGTGGTAATGATCTCAAAATCATTGAGGTTCAGCGAGGTTTCGAACCAGGTATCCGTATTGTGCGCGGCAATCCAGTGAAGCTGACCGGGAACATTTTTTGGCATCAGTTCCAGGGCCTGCCCCTTCACCAGGGGCACAGCCAGGGCTTTTGCCCCATGCAGGATCATAAATTCTGCAGTGAGCAGCAGCTTACCTCGTGCATAAAAGCGCTGGTCCATGTTGGTCTATTTATGTGCGCTGATGAATTTTTTTACATCAGCATAACTTACTGTCCTGTGTTTGAAATATTCCTGTGCTGCCTCTTTCTGGGCATCTGTGGCACCTACCTGCCTCAGGATGTTGACCAGGTGCATTTTCATATGCCCTTTCTGAATTCCGCTGGTGATCAGTGAACGGACCGCACTGAAGTTATTGGCGAGCCCGGCTGCACCAATGATCGTCATCAGCTCCACGGCCGATGGCTCCTGCATGATCTTCAGGCTGGTTCTGGCCAACGGGTGTCCCGAGGTCAGTCCGCCCACCGTTCCTACCGACATGGGCACCTCAAGTGTAAAGCGGAAAAGATCATCCTCCAGAGATGCCGCTGACAGGCTCCTGTATTGTCCGTCGCGCGCTGCATAAGCATGTCCGCAGGCTTCTACGGCCCGGAAGTCGTTTCCCGTAGCGATTACCACACCATCCATCCCGTTAAAGATCCCCTTGTTGTGCGTCACAGCACGGTAGGGGTCGGCTTTTGCGATCTCCACAGCCCGTACAAATTTTTCTGCGAATGCTTTTCCCGACAGCTCCGAGTCAAACACCCCAAGTGCGGAAACATCCGTTTCCACCGATACTTTGACCAGGCTT
The DNA here is from genome assembly GCA_964583445.1 of uncultured Bacteroidaceae bacterium. GTDB lineage: Bacteria > Bacteroidota > Bacteroidia > Bacteroidales > M55B112. The sequence continues at coordinate 7,079 of CAZOXI010000051.1, forward strand.
TCCGGGGTATAATTTGACAGGATGGCCATATTGATCTCGAGTGTTCCGGGAATATAGTGCGATCCAGCTTCCTCCTGAACGATTTTCTTCCATTCACTTGCAAGTACTTCCAGCACGGTATTGATAAAATTGGCGCCCATGGCCTCTGCCGTTCTGAAATCTGCATGCAGCTGGTAATAATGCTCCATGTCGCGGGTTTTGTCCATCAGCCTGATGTCTTTGATCCCGCCACCCCGTTTTTTCATGGATGCTGTATATGGTTCCATCACGGACATGAGCGTATCTTTCGACCTTTCGAACAGGTCTGCAATGAATGTGTTATTCCCGGTCCATATAAAATGCACCTGTCCGACCTTTATGGGGTCTTCCACCACCGCGGTGAATCCGCCGTGTGCTGACCAGAATTTACCAGCATGGGAGGCGGCAGCCACTACCGAGCTTTCTTCGATGGCCATAGGCACGACGTACCATTTGTTGTTGACCAGGAAATTGGGCGCCAGTCCGTAGGGAATAAAAAAATTGGAAATCGTATTTTCGCTGAACTCTTCGTATAATTCCTGCTTTTCAAGGTCCTGGTGAAGGTGGGACCGGAGTTCATGGATGAAGGGTCCAGGGAGGCCAACGATTTCTTTCAGCCAGTTCACTTTTTCGTCTGAAGACAATTTCGAAAATCCTGATATTGCCTTGTGTTGTGTCATCTGCTTTATTTCTTTACAGTAAGGTATGCATATGCCATCTCCAGTCCGTGTACCTGTCCCTCTATGAATTTCCTGAGCTGCTCATAATCTTCCGTTGCATGTTTCAGGAAGGTGGAGGCCATCCCGTAAATCGCGGGCAGTTTCGATTTTTTTACCAGGTAGTACCCGTCCAGGAAATTCTTCACCCCGCCGGAGATGATCAGTTCCTTGCACACGGGTGTTTCATCGGCGATGATGCTGTTTACATGTTCCACCATGGTCAGCGCGTCCTCCCCGATATAGGACATGGGTTCAAACAGGCTGGCATCTGCGTGCTCATCCCTGAGCAGCTCCACGCGGGCAAAATTGGTACCCCCGAATGCGGCGAACTCAATAGCCTGTAGTGGGAGCTGCAGCATGGCTTTCAGGCTTTCCGGTCCGATACCCTGTCCCACCTCCTTCACGATCAGCGGGTGTGGAAATCCGTCCATGAACTTTTTGATGGTTTCCAGGGGTGGATATTTAAGTACATCTCCTTCCGGCTGGAACCATTCCTGCATGGGATTCACGTGTATGATCAGTCCGTCGGCCTGCAACTTTTTTACAAGTTCGTCAGCCAGTGCGGTTTTATTTTCGTCGAGCAGTTCCTCGATCTGCGCGATGCCGAGGTTCGCCCAGAGCGGCATATCGGGACCGATCACCGGTCGCATGTTGAAATCTTCAAAATAGGTGTCGTTGTCCAGGATGATCCTGCAGGATCCCAGGCCCATTCCCATGCCAAATTCCCGGCAGGCCCTGGCGAGGTTCCTGTTGATCGTTCCGGCCATTTTTGTGCCGCCGGTCATGCTGCTGACCCACATGGGTATGTTGTGTTTCCTACCCAGGAAAGTGAAGGGTTCGATTCCGCCTGCAGGGTGTGCCGCAAGCATGGGTTCATAGTTGAATCTTTCATCTATCTCAAACCTTCCGGTCTGGGATTTAAAGGCAAGGTCGATATGGTCTTTTTTCCTGCTTTCCAGTGATTCCATAGTATGTTGGGGTTTTACCTGATTCCCAGGTGCCTGGCAATCACCAGTCTGAGAATCTCTGAGGTTCCTTCTCCGATCTCGAGTATGCGCTGGTCACGGTAGAACCTTTCAATGGGATTTTCTTTCATGAGTCCGTGAGCTCCGTGAATCTGCAGGGATTCGTTCGCAATCTCCCTGGAGATTTCGGATGTATAGAGTTTTGCCATGGCCGCTTCCTTCCCGAAAGGTTGCTTCTTGTCTTTTAGCCAGCATGCTTTATAGAGCAGGTTCCTGGCCAGTTCGATCTTCAGGGCCATGTCGGCCAGTTTAAAGGAGTTGGCCTGGAAACTACGTATGGGTTTATTGAACTGGACCCTGTTGCCGGCATATTCCATGGCCATTTCGAAAGCGCCCTGTGCCAGTCCGAGTCCCATTGCTGCGATCGAAAGCCTGCCGCTGTCGAGGGTGGACAGCATGATTCTGGATCCCTTGCCGCGTTCTCCCAGGATATTTTCTTCAGGCACCTTGACATTGTCGAAATAGATCCGGCCGGTATCTGCACCGCGCCACATCATCTTGGAATTGATGAGTTCGCAGCTGTACCCATCGGTGTCGCGAGGGACGAGGATTACCGATAATTCCTTCATGCCATTGGAACGTTCACCGGTAACTGCCTGGACGGTCACCCCGCCTGCCATTTCCGAGGCAGCATTGGTGATATAGATCTTCTTCCCGTTGATCACCCAGTTGCCGTTTTCCAGCAATGCTGTAGTCTCCGTATTGTTGGAGTCTGACCCGGCATTGGGTTCAGTCAGTCCGAAAGCCCACAATTTTTTTCCGGTGGTCAGCATGGGCAGAAATTTTTTCTTCTGCGCATCGGTTCCGTAGGCCATAATCGGTGCCTGGCCCAGGGAATTGTGCGCAGCTACGGTGGCAGCCTGGGAACCATCCACCCGTGCAATCTCCTCCACCGCAATAATATATGAAAGGGTGTCCATGCCTAATCCCCCGTATTCTTCCGGGGTGGTGATACGCAGGTACCCTTCATCGAACATTTTTTCTGTGAGTTCATTTGAGAATTCCGCCTTTTCATCCAATTCGGCAGCGACGGGTTTGATCTCTTTTTCTGAGAAGGCTCTTATCTGTGCTCTGAAATCATCATGCTTTTTTGTTAACAGAGGGTCCATGTATGTTTATTTTAAATTGATTAATAATTTTTTCGTTTCTACCAGGTCACCGATGGCGACATTGATTTTTTCTATTTCTGCATCACGGGGCGCAACGATCCTGTTCTCCATTTTCATGGATTCAATCACCAGGAGTGTGTCACCGCTTTTAACAGCGTCTGATTCTTTTATATTGATCTTGACCACTTTCCCATTCAGCGGGGCCAGTACAGTTTTTACATCTGATGCTGAGAGTGCTCCTGGCCCTTCCCCGGCATATCGTTCATCCGGAATATCCATGCGCTGTGCATGGAAGGTGAACTGCTCCACGTCGAGGATGATATCGGCACCGTCAACATCCGTCCAGGCGATGAATTGTTGTCCGTTGACCAGCAGTTTGTAAAAATTTTCGACATGTTCAAGTATGGTGATGCTGAATGTTTTTCCTGCTACTTCCAGTTCCAGGGTTTTTCGATGTTCCCGGATCGTAAAAGGGATCCTGTAGGCCTGGTTCCTGAACTCAAGTTGCAGGTCGGGCATCTGCCTCCAGTGACCAATTTCATTCCAGACAGTGCAGGTCGATTCGGCCTTGTAATCATGGTGAATGGCAACAACAGTGAGGATTGCGAGTACAAGTTCATGATCAGCTTTCTCCAGGGAATGGTCCAGCTGTTCCAGCAAGGGACCTATTTTCTGGTCAATGAGCCTGGTATGTAATTTGTTTTCGGTGTAATATTTCGAAAGCAGCAGCGTTACCAGGAAATCCCGGTTGGTAGTTACGCCGGAGAGATGATAGTTTCTCAGACCGCTGACCAGTTGCCTGGTTGCCTCTTTCCTGCTGGAGCCATGCGCAACCACCTTGGCGATCATGGGGTCATAATAGGGGGTGATGGTGTTCCCTTCCTGGTACCCCTCGTCGAGCCGCAGGGTGACGTTCCTGGTATTTACCTTGCGTATCTTGCCCGTTGATGGCATAAACTCGCTCGCCGGATCTTCGGCATACAATCTCGCTTCTATTGCATGGCCATTTATTTTTAGTGCATCCTGCGCAATGCTGAGTTTTTCTCCTCCGGCAATGCGTATCTGTTCCCTGACAATGTCCAGACCGGTAATCATTTCCGTCACCGGGTGTTCG